>JANYCO010000105.1 GCA_025360235.1 Cytophagales bacterium | reverse complement strand
TATTATTAAGTTTACACCCTATATCGTATTGTTTTCTTTTACTCTAATTGAAAAATATAAACCAACAATTAGCTTTATCAGTCATAAACTGACTTTTTATGTCATTGTTGTTGTTAACCTTGGCTTAACCGCCGCTTATTGTTTTACTCCTGCCGACTATTCTGCAGGAGCGATGAACTATATTTACCATAATTATTCAGACAAAGTACAACTTTATTGTACCGATAACAATCCTTACGAAAGTTTCGGCTTGTACAATAATTATTATAGAACGAAAAATATTAAGTTTCAGAAAATTGAAACACTTTCTCAAATAACAATCAAAGACGGAGAGAAAACCTTATTGATAGCAAACAACAAAAGGCCCATAAAAGACACTCTTGGTATCTCTTTTACCAAAGTTTATCAGTCCTTACCAGAAGTGCTCACAGACAATTTGAAAGGCTGGGCTTCCCGGCACACCATGAAGGTGATTTATAAATGCGAAAAGGCAAACGCAAAAAAGGAATGAAACTACAGTTTAAAAGAAAATTAGATTTCGTTGTAGGAAATTTTTTGGTGGCTATAAACCTTATCGCTGCCAAAATGCTTGGGTTTCTGCTGAGACGTAATCACAAAATTGACAAAGAACCTTCTTCTATTGTTTTCATAAAGATGTTAGGACTAGGGAGCGTCTTCCTTGCTTCTAATGCCATACTAGCGGTTAAGAAAAAATATCCGAAAGCAAAATTTATCCTGATCGCCGGCAGTGGTATAAAACCCGGGCTGGAACCGATCGGACTTTTTGATGAGATATTGGAAATAAGAGATACTGGTTTTACAATATTACTAAAAGATTCGATATCCGTATTTTTTAGAATCTGGAAAATGAAAAAAGTTTGGGTGGCAGATTTGGAAGTTTATTCAAAACTAACAACCGTTTTTTCTTTATGGACATGTGCTATCAATCGTTTTGGTTTTATTCTGAATCCTGTGCGTTTCAGAATAAATATGAATACCCACAACGTCTACTTCAATCAATTTGTAAACGTGGAAGAAAATTATATCCGGCTTGCCGAAACAATGGGAGCAAAAGTAACAGAGAATTTTTATCTTGAAAAGTACCTTCCTTCTGGCCGGACCGGCGAAATTAATTATCCATATATAGCCATCAACAATACTTGTAGCGATCTCTCTTTAGAACGAAAATGTCCTGATAAATTATTGTCAGCTATTTGTAAATGGATTTTACAAAACACTTCCTATAAACTTGTTTTCACAGGAGCGCCTGTGGACAGGGAGAAAATATTTCAATTTATTAATGCGCATTTCAGCAATGCTGAAATGCCAAGGATAAAAAATATTGCAGGTGAACTCGCTTTTGAAAAATACTACGATTTTCTCTACCATGAATGTGCCGCAATGCTTACCATCGACAGTGCACCCCTGCATATTGCCAAAAAATTAAGTGTGCCTACACTGTCGCTTTGGGGCCCAACCAATCCTGTCAACCTCTCCAGGTCTGATAAAAGAAATTTTGTATACTACCTTGCCAAAGATTGTTCACCTTGTGTACACCATACCGAAACGCTTCCTTGTGGGGGAGACAATATCTGCATGAAAGATATGGACAAAGAAATAATTACTTCTCAATTTTCTAAGCTCCTTGATAATATCAAATAAGCCGAATGACATCAAAGAAATACATACTGATTGCTGCATTTATATTTTGCTTTTCCATTATCATCATTAGGGTTATTAAAGTCCCTCTTTTTGACGCAGGTAAAGCGCGCGATTTCATACATGGAGATGCATACAGCGACATTAATACCTATTCTGCGGTAAAGTATTTTTATGATTTTGGTTTTACAGAATCCTGTTTTTTACCTGTACATGGTTATTCGGGAAACAAGGAAAAAGCGGGAACAGGTGTTTATACTCATTACCCGGCTCTGCCAGATATCCTTGCGGGAGCCTATGCTAAAATATTGAACACAAAGAGCGATCAATGGATCAGAATATTTCCTGTGATGATTAGTATGGTTTTTTTCTTTTTTATCTTTCATTTTTTTCAAACTATACTTCCTGACAAAAGCGCTGCTTTTATTGGAGCGCTGGTAGTAGTGCTTTCTAATTATTTTATTTTTTGGGCAGACAATCTGCACAAACACCTTTATGAAGAATTTCTGAAATGGCTTTATGTTTTTGTGCTTTATAGTTATTATCATAATCAAAAAAATAATAAATGGCTTATTTTACTCTGCGGCTTTATTTTTATTTTGGCTACCAATGTTTCCTTTGAACCTGTAACCTATATGGCTGTAGTAACCGTGGGGATGTCATGGATCTACAGAAAGAAACTATTTAGCTGGGAAAACATATTCTTAGGAACAATGCCAATGATTGGATTTGGAATTCATTTCTATCAAAATGTACTTTATTTTGATTCTCTGAAAATAGCAATCGCTGACATGACCAATGCTGCCACGCTAAGAACAGTTGGGAACGATTCTGTTCAAAATGAAATGAAACGTAGTATTGGTTTACTAGACTTTCTTTCTATTCCTTATATATGGTCCTTTCGGATTGAAAGGTATTTTCTTATCCCTGGCCCTGCATTTTTCTTTTTGGCATATCTCGGATTAAAGGAGTTAAAAAAAGCAGATAAAAAATTATTTGAACTAGGGATAGTACTTTTAATTGCTACGTTGAGCTGGGGCCTTGCTATGACGCAGCACTTCCTGGTGCACGGTTTTACCACAAGACATTTGGGAATATTTTACGGGTTTGTGATAGGGTATGGCTTGATAAAATATTATGATTTGGCAAAGGAAAATTTTAGAACAGGGCCATTATATAAAAAGGTTCTCCATGTTGGGTTTATAGGATATATAATAGCCATGCTATTTTCGCAGCAACTTATGGACTATTTGAACTATGGCTTTTTATACTTATTTCAATAATCAAAATCCAACATTTCCCTTTATCAATTGCATGCAGAAATAAAGGAAAGATTATACGCTCCTTTTATACTATTTTTTGATTACCTTTGAATAATAGCAAACGTAAACTAGTGGGTGTATTTGTATTAGATTATATTAAATTACTCCGGCCCCAGCAATGGATTAAAAATTTCTTTGTGATGGCCCCTCTTTTTTTTGGTGGCCGGTTTACAGATACAAATGCCCTAATCAACGTTGTACTTTGTTTTGTATGTTTTTGTTTTGCCGCTTCGGGCATATACATTATAAATGATTACAGGGATATTGATGCCGACAAACAACACCCACACAAGTGTCATAGGCCACTTGCTTCAGGGAAGGTATCACCCACTCTGGCTTTTTGTATTTCACTGGTTTTTATGTTGTCGTCAATTTTGATATCTCTTCGGTTAAACGGAAATGAAGTAATTGTTTTTGCCGGATATATTATTTTGAATTTGGGTTATTCCTTTGGCCTTAAAAATATTGCCTTACTTGACATATTTATTGTTTCGTTTGGTTTTGTGCTTAGAGTACTGGCAGGTGGCTTGAGCGCAGGTGTAGAAGTCAGCCAATGGTTGTTTACCCTTACATTCTTGTTGGCCCTTTTTATTGCGCTTGGAAAAAGATACGACGACATCATATTGAAGGAAAAGAAAGACAATACTATAAGAAAGGCCATAGCAGGATACAACGACAAGTTTATTCAAAATGCAATGGTGATGATGGCGTCCGTATTAATTGTCACCTATATGATGTATGTTTCCTCCCCTGATATAACCGAACGTTATAAAAACAAATACTTATATGTATCGGCGTTGTTTGTGGTGCTTGGAGTATTACGTTATTTGCAGCTGTGTCTTGTATTTGAGAAATCAGCATCTCCCACCAAACTGGTATACCGTGATTTATTTTTGCAGCTTTGTATAATAGGTTGGGTGCTTTATTATTTCATCTGTATTTACTGGTTTGGATTTAAGATTCCTTAATATGAGTATTAAGCCTATTTCAAAAAAAGGACTTGTTCGTTTTTTGTCCAATAAATCGAAGAATGATAATTTCATACAACGATTAAAGATAGGATACAGACCCTTAATTTGTCCTTTTGTGGAATTACTTGTAGAGGCCGATAAAGCGAAATCAGTATTCGATATAGGTTGTGGGGCTGGCCAATTTTGTTTACTCGTGGCTGAATACACGCATGTAGAAAAAATAGCGGGAATTGAAATAAAGACAGCATTAATCGAGGAGGCAAATCTTTTGCTTTCTCCCTATAAAGAACAGCAAGAATTTTCCTTCACCAAATATGATGGCACCTCTCTTCCTGAAGAAATAAAAAAATAT
>JANYCO010000103.1 GCA_025360235.1 Cytophagales bacterium | reverse complement strand
GTTCCTCCAACGTTCTATTAAATAACTATGGAAGAAATCAACCTTTTAGCCCCTCAGTATTTCTATTCTATCAGAGTAGGAATCATTAATTTCGTGGAGATGGAAAATGGGAAAGACCAAGATGCTATTTCCCAATACGAAACCACAAAATTGCTGGAAGACAAAACCATCGGGATTATTCTGGAACGAAAGCAGGAGAAAAGTCTCTATAAACTGTTGGAAGAAAAATGTCCTGAACAACTGAAGCGTTATGAATCTTATTTGCAACTCAATTGGAGAGAACAACTGTGCGGATTGCTTTCCTTTCATGATTATTGGTCTATACAACTCGAAGGATATGTATTTCAGAAATTTCCCATAGCTATAATCCTTAAACCCGAAGAAGACGAATTTGGGTTCTATTTTGCCCTTCGTCTCTGGCAACTTCCCTTATTAAAAATTGATGCCTTTCTGGACTATCAGTTCGGGGAAAGTTTCGGTTACAACAAAACCTCCAGTTACCGATTCTTACAACTCTGCCTGAGAGAATATAAAACAGGGATACTCTCCGAAGATATTGTCCGTACCGTTGAAGAATGGATGGAACTTAAACGTATGGAAAGCTCCCCCTTGGAAAGAAAAGAAAAAATCCATGAATTGGGAGTTAAAATTAGTTGCAAAGCTGATACGGAAACCATCTATAAGTATTTTGACCAGCTCACCCGAAGAGGAATCTTTTCCAAGGAAGACACGGAGCATATTTTATACTATGCTTTCGCTGCTTTCAGCAAAGAAGTTCCCGCTAAGAAATTTACCCCTGCCAATGTAAAAAAAGGAGAACTGATGAAATTCATCCAACATTTTTATACCATGTATTCTTATGCCCGATTGGAGGCAGGCAACTGGATAAAATTACTTCTGATAGACTCCACGACCAGTTTTGAGGGCAATGGTAAGACAGAGGAGGAAATCATCCAGTACATTAAAGACAACTGGAGCAAGGAACCCGTTCAGTATAATTTCCGAAGACCTTAAAAAATGTTTGAAGTCGGGGAACTTTTTTAATCCACCTGAATTCTTCCGTTTTTGCTTTCCGTCCTTTACGTTTTAATTCTGACTTAACAAACTGATAGCAGAATTTCTAACCTTTGCTTCGTACAAAGTATAAGTTGCTGATACAAACACCTATTAAAAGAAAAACAGGGATACCATAGGGTTATTGAGACAGGATAGATTCCGTTTTGTCCGTTTTAATTCTGCCTTCAAAAACGGGATGAAATTTAGCACATATTAGCGATGTATTATAAAAGATGACCAACGAAAAAGAAGCATGAGAAAAGAGAAAGGAAATCAGACCATAATTCCTCTTAGTTGAAATACAGGAGAAATAATTATTTAAAACAGGAACAATTAATTCAGGATATGTTAAACTTAAAAGAGGCGAAAGATGAGTGTGCGATTAAGATTAAGGAAAACAAGAAGCAAGGGTTACTCCGCTTATTTCGATTTGTACCGGAAAGGACAGCGTCAATGCGAAGCGACCGAAATTTATCTCACAGCGGATTATCAGCATCCGCTTCGGGACGAAACGGGACAAGCCCTGCGGGACAGCAAGGGACAACTCCGCTACCCTAAACCCAGTGAACAGGACAAACTAAAACTGGAACTGTTGGAAAAAATCCGTCTGCAAAGGGAGCTGCAACTTAAAAATGAGGAATACGGCTTTACCGATTCCAGAGTTAAACGCATCAACCTCTTGGATTATATTGCCCAGATTTATGAGGATACAAAATCTGCCCATTACGGCAACCTGATTCCCCATCTGAAAAAGTCTCTTGGAACAATGCTCCCCTTTTGTCAGGTGGATGAAAAGATGGTAAAGAAATTTTTGACCTATCTGGAGGAGGAAGCAAAACTTGGGAGCAACAGCCGTTGTACCTATTTTGCCACACTTTCAGCGGTATTCAACTATGCGGTCAGAGATAAAATCATTACCCAAAACCCCTGCAAACTCCTCGCCCGTCAGGACAAACCTAAAGCCGAGGAAAGTCAGCGTACTTTTCTGACTATGGAAGAACTGGCTTTACTTGCCGCTGCTCCTGTCCCCAGCAAAAAACAGCATCAGGTGAAAGAAGGTTTTTTGTTTTCCTGCCTGACAGGACTAAGGATAAGCGATGTACTGAAGATAAAGTACAGCGACATAAAAGAAGGGGTATTGCAGTACAGGCAACAGAAAAGCAAAGCCCAGTTCCACTACCTTCCCTTGTCGGGACAGGCACAGGAACTGATAACCTCCCTTCAAGCTGACCCCAGAGGCGAATTTTTGTTCTGGGATTTGAACAGGAAAATCACCCATTCCCAACGATTGCATATTTTGGACGAGTGGGTAAAGTCGGCAGGGATTAAAAGGAGAATTACCTTCCATGTGGGTAGACACACCTATGCCACCTTGCTTTTGACTTTTGGTCAGGATATTTATACCGTAAGCAAATTACTGGGTCATAGCAGCGTTTCGATGACCGAGCGGTACGGGAAAATCATCAATCCCAAGAAAACCGAAGCGGTCAATAAAATACCCAGAATACTGCACAAGGGGGAAACAGGAAAACAGGAAAACAAGAATGGGACAGCGGAGAAGTGGGACAGGTTGGGCATGGAGGAATTTGATGCGATGCTCAGGGAGGTGTTCTGCGAAAAGATTCCTGAACTGGCCTAAAGGGAAATGACGATGAGGAAATAATCATGTATTGGAAAAAAAGGAAAGAATAAAAGGGAATCGTATGGCAAAGATAGAAATTGACAGCATCAGCATGGAGGAGCTTGAAATCAAAATCAAGCAATGGGTAAGGGAAGTGTTATTAGAACAGCAATCGGTTTTCCATAACCCCTCTAAACCGATGAATGCAGGAGAGGCGGCGGATTATCTGGGAATGGCAAAGGGAACTTTGTATAAGAAAACAGCCACTCAGGAAATCCCTTGTATCAAACGGGGGAAGGTCTTGCTCTTTCACAAGGGGGAACTGGACAGTTGGTTGGAAAGCGGCAGGAAAGAGCCTGTGCAAAAGGTGATGGAGGAAACCGTTCAACGTTCGTTCATCCGCCAGATACGAGGAAAAAGCTAGGAATGCGTGAACCTTCCGCTTTAAGGTGACCATGAAAATTTTTCACTAAAAAAAAGAGGGTTGGAAAGGAAGAAAAAAAGGGAAAGAATCTTTGTTGGTGATTTCCCACAACAAAGACAGGGCGAAGGGTTGGGAGTGGCTTAACGCTAAAGAGGGGGAATGGTAGAGTGTTTTTTGTGAAATTAAAAGAAGAGAGAAGATGAAAAGCAGAACGTTTAATGTGCCTGAAGAACTTATAGTAGAGTTCGCACAAGTATTGGGGCAACATGGTTTGGCTAATTCCATTGAAGGGATCACCCAGGAAGGGGAGGTTATCATTGAAGTGGATTATGAAAACCCACAGCGTAAAGTCATCCATGAGCTGCATGACCTCATTGACGATTTCAACGATGAGGAGGAGGAAGAGGACGAAGAATAGATAATTTTGAACAGGGAAAGGATGTTATTCCTTTCCCTGTTATTTCTTTTTAATAAATATTAGAACCCAAGTTGAGAAAGAGTGGAATGTTTCAGTTGAAAAAGACAAGAGGATGGACAAGGAGAAAACGGTAGACCAAGAGCTTCTGGGAGAGTTGTTGGAAGAGAAAAGCGAAAGTAGTTGGTATCAAAAACAAAAAGAGGAAAAACCAATGGAAACGAAAAATGAAAATGTAATAGCGGAGCATTTTGCAAGGAAAACACCACCAGTTGTGGAATCTGCTATTCTGAATGGATTGGGAGAAAAGGGAGTTCCCAAAGACTTCATTAGTCAGACGGCATACTGGGTTGGGCAGCATCCTTTGGAAACGATTCTGGGAGCGGTTGCAATAGGAGGTCTCGGCTATATGCTCTATCAGCAGTTCGCCAAAAAATCTGAACCCGAATCAGAAGAGGCTTTAAAAAATCGTATAGCCAGAGCAAGGAGAAAACGTTTGAGGGAACGCAGGAAAACCTTCATGGAGAAAGCCAAAGATTTGTTCCATAGCGAGAATGAACATGGAGAGCGGAAGTTTGACTTTGGGAAAACGGTGACTGCGGTTTCTGTTACAGCTCTGGGAACAATCGCAGGGGTGTTAACATCTGAAAAAAGTGTGCCTGTTACCCTGCTTGGTGCTGCCTCACTTGCAATAGCGGGATATGGGTTAAACAGCCCTCTGGTGAGTTTGGGAGCAATCGGTATGGCAGTAGGGGCATTGGTAAAAGAACTGGTGCGTAAAACGGTTAAAAGAGGTAATGTGAAAACGGTGAATGGTTCTGCAAATCCTGTTGCGGAAGAACCAAGCGTTACAGATACACACCTGGAAGAATCCACCGCTGAGGAAATTCAAGGGGAACTTAATACTCAACAGGAGAGCAAGGAGGACTTCGGCGAACTTGAAGGGATGACAAAAGCCCTCAGGGAAGAGGAGGTGCTGGAGTTGGCATAGGGTAATACCCTAGATTCAATTTCCATTACTGCTGTTACCCTATAAATTGAACCTTTCTGGTCATTCAAAAAAACAGGTGGTTTACCTGAAAGGGAAACTATTGCCCAGCGGGAAGGAATTACAAATTTGACAAGAAAAAAAATACCTGATCGAGGTGCATGGGATAATTATGTCCGTTTCGCTGCTCGGATGAGAAATAAACAATCAAAGTATTGGAACTTAAGAGCGGAAAACAATTCAGGCTCTTTTTTTATGTCTGGAAATCTATTTGAAATTCAAAAAACATAACTAAAAACAGAGGTGAATCCGATAGGACAGACTCCCGAATTGAAAAATCTGACACTTGAATAGCTGTAAGAATACTGTAAGAACAGGGTTGAACGTTGTATGAATAGGCAATTAGCAATAAAAATGACAAGACACCGAAGAGGGATACGCAGAATTAAGAATGAACAACAGGAAATACTTGACCGGCTTGGGGTATTACAGGAGCAAATTGATGCCATCAGGGAGAGCGTTCTTCAAAACAGTTCTGAATCCAACCGTAAAACAAGAAGAAGAACCAAAAGCCTGACCATTGATGGGTACAAGACTTTCTTCAGTTGGCAGGATAAGATCGTCTTTATTTTAAAGTATCGGAGCAAACCGATGTTATCCTCTGAAATAGTGTCCTTTATGGACGGTTTCGATACGGTGTTTCAGGACAAAGAGACGCAATTGGATAAAATGAAGATGCTCTCTACGCATTTAAACCGTACGATAAAGAAAGGAATCATAACCCGTTTCAAACAGAACGGTGTAAAAGGGTATTACTATTGGTTGCCCGAAAATCCTAATGAATATACCATGAGAAAAAACGTTTTTTGATGGTATATCGTGGGCTAATGTCCGCCAATGTCCGGAGGTTCGGGGAATACCCGGTCAATATTAAATAAATGATTGACTATCAAAAATATTCGGTTTTCCTGCCAGTCAAAATGGAGTTGAGAAGCGGACAGAATGATATTGTTCTCCTGTTTCCTCTAATTGAAAACACCATAGCCGTCAACCTAAGGAAAATTGCCATAGGAAAACAAACAGAAGTTAGTTTTAAGTCGAAAAATCAAGAGTTTTTCAACTTATTTATCAAAATTTGTTTCAGAGGAAAACATAGAATCTATTGCTCAGCTGTCTGGTTTTAAGAAACAAAAATCTACAATTTCTCCGAAAGCATTCCTAGAAACTACTTTTTTCTGCAATTCTAAGAATAGCCCTTCTTTTGGACGTGCCGGAGTCAAAGATCACATAATGCCGTCGCCAATTGACCAGCAATTTATTTTTTTTGGTTTTGGTTAATTTTGTTTATAATTTAATGAATAATAGAATGTTAGCTTTATATACTAGGTGGTCAAAAATCTCCGGCTTGCATTGACATGGAATTCCGACTCAAGCTGATCCATGACTCCGGCACGTCCAACGATGATCAGATGTTAATTTAATTCAACCTTGTAGTTGTTGGTGCACCAATGGCTATAAATTGAATACACAGAAAACAAGTAAAAGATTAATTCTAAGCAGTTATTTTTGTTTAGAGGTAGAATAGGGGTAAGGAAACTTTTCCTATCTGCATTGAAGTCTAAATAATAAATTTCTGTTGGCTTCTTCAGACTAACTGTTCTTAATTTTTAACTAAGTTCTTTAATAATTGAAAGTTGAATTTAATAATTAAGGAAAAAGACTGTGCATGTAGGGCCTCTTTCTCCTCTTTCAAGTCTACTTATCTGTTTTGTATCAATTCCAGTAATTTCTTCTAATTGTTCACAGGTAAGTCCTTTGCTTAATCTTACTTTTCTAAGATTTTTTCCAAAGGCTTTTATGTATTTATCATTACGAACACCTGACATGAAAGCAATATGCTAAGCTGGTATCTCAAACAACACTACCATTTGCTAGTGTTATGTTTTTTTTGTAATTTTCAAAGAATTAAAACAAAAAATATTGTTATGGATAAAATTGACAAAAGTAAGATTGATCATTATTGTTACTGCAATATCAGCAGGATTGTGCTGGGAGTTTGGGTTTAGGTATAAACATTTACTATAATAATTATAAAGGTGTAGGATGGGAAGTAAAGATAATAATCAAATAGGGGATCCTACTTTGAACTCGAATAGATTTACAAGTTACTAATTACTAATTATAATGAAAAAAATAA
>JANYCO010000086.1 GCA_025360235.1 Cytophagales bacterium | reverse complement strand
CATCGCCAGACAGGTGAAAAACAGCTTTCAGATAATTCTCTTCTGTGTAACTAAGCACGACTCGAAAATTTTATTTATACAAATATAAATATTTTTTTAGATTAACCTAAAATTTCACATACTCTTTTGAATATGTGCTTGAAAACCGAAATTTTAAGTTATTTAATACAACTGCACATTTAATGATATTGCTATTCAAATAAATAATTGTTATATTTAAGCTGATTTTTTAAACTGAATTCCGAATTGCCTTATACGAATATGAAAAAAATTGTACTACTTACTTTGTTTACTTTTAACACTATTCTGGGGTTTTCCCAAAATAATAAAATCCCGGAAGGCGGAATAAATCTTCTGAGCGGTAAACTAAATAAAATCTTTAGTCCCGCTATTAATGGAGGTAAAATGGAATGGAGAACTATACCTATTAAGAACCATCCCATCATAAAATCTGCCCTTCACCTTACAACAGTAAGCCCTCCAAAAGATATGTGGGAGTTACAGGTGGTGGCCTCCACTCAAGCTCCAGTAGAAGAAGGAGATAATTTGCTTTTGGTTTTTTATGGCAGAAAACTTTCTACTTACGACGACAAAGATCCTGGACTTGTGGCTTGTGTATTTGAAAAATCAAGTCCGGACTGGAACAAATCGATTCATCATTTTACAGAATTGGATAAAGAATGGAAACAATATTTCTACCCGTTTAAATCGGCAGGAACATATAAAGCAGGAGAAGCACAGGTTGGCTTTCAGATTGGCACAAAACAACAGATGATTGAACTTGCCAATATCCAGATCTTGAATTTCAAAAAAAAATACGATGAAAATCAGCTGCCCTCTTCTTTAAGAGTGGATGTTAAAGATGTTCACGACTTAGAAGCTGTAGCCGAAACAGCCTCTAAAGTAATAGGCCCTTATCCTATGAACTCCATGAAAATACATATTACCAGTGGACTTGCTGAGATCAAGAAAGTAAAAGTAGAAAATCAATCGTTTACAGAAGCCTTTCAAGTGAACGTTCGTGTGCAACCTAAAAATCCTGAAGATGTACAATTGCTTTCTGCCAATACGTTGAAAGTTTCGGAAGGAGATATTTTGCATGTTACGTTCAAAGCGAGAGTTGTTCCTAAAGACAAAAAAAGACCAAATTCAACCTTGTATTGTCTCTACGAACCAAACAAACCACCACTAACCCGATCGTTGAATGAAAACATTCCACTGGATACAGTCTGGCGAGATTTCAGTTATCCGTTTGTATGTAAAGAAACGTATGAAAGTGGTTTTTCTATTTTTTCCTTTTACTGTGGCGCCATTACTCAAACGATCGAGATAGCGGATATACAGGTTCTGAACTATCGCACTAATATTACGATTGATAAATTGCCTAAATCAAAACATAAAACAACTGCTGAAATGGAAAATGCAGCCACAGATAAATACCCTGCTGGTAAAGACCCTGTTTCTAATCTTATGATGATGGTATTCAATGCAAAAGCCACAGGACAAAAAGTGCCGGTTTTGGGAAAGGAGTTTACCGAATGTTATCAACTCACAGCTGCTTCTCTTACAGAAAATGCTAAAGATATTCAGTGTTTTGTAAATACTGAGGTTGCCATCAAAAAAGGTGACGTATTTGTTTTGACTTTTTATGCACGGAGTCCAAAGGTAAAATCCACAGCTCCTGCTTCCATCCTATGTAATTTTGGAAAAGCAACTCCCAATTATGATAAATCGCTCACCAAAAGAGTAAGCATAGGACCTGCATGGAAGCTATATACCATGCCCTTTGTTGTACTCCAGGATTTTGAACCAGGTGCTGCAAAACTAAGTTTTTATATTGGGAGTAGTACTTCGATGCAATCTATTGAAATTGCAAAAGTGCAGCTGATCGATTACAAAAAGACGAAAAAGATTACCGACTTTCCTCTAAAATAAGCTTAAATGGACTACCTCGATAAACATGTTCTATGTTAAGGTCTAGCGACCATTAACATGGAACATGTTTTAAAATTACTGGTATTGCGGTTTTAATTGTGGGGGTTTTGAAAATAATATTTGAATTTTAAAAAATATTTTATAAAAAGACTTCTAAAGACAGTTTAAACGCCTCTTCAAACTTTATCTTATCAATTCCAAAATCAACAGATTGTGATTCGAGGTAGGCTATAATTTTTTCGGTTGCCATATTCCCTGTCAATTCATCCTTCGCCATCGGGCATCCACCAAAGCCTCTTAGTGCACCGTCAAACCTTCTACAGCCTGCATTGTAAGCGGCTTCGATCTTTTCTGTTGCAGTACTTGGATTAGAATGCAGGTGTGCTCCAAATTCTATTTTAGGGAAACTTTTAATTAGATTAGAAAACAGATAAGTTATATTATCCGGAGCAGAAACTCCAATGGTATCAGAAGGACAAATAATTTTTATGCCCAGAGCGGATAGTTTACTTACAAATTCTTCCAGATAAGCTACGTCATAAGGATCGTTATACGGATTTCCGAAACCCATTGAAAGGTAGACGACCAAAATTTTATTGTGCTTTACTGCCAATTCCTGAATGGCTTTCAATTGTTCGAATGCCTCTAAGATAGATTTATTCGTATTGCGTTGCTGAAACGTTTCGGAGAGCGATAAAGGAAATCCTAAATAGGTGATTTGTTCAAACTGACAAGCCTCCTCGGCCCCTCTGGTATTGGCTATTATAGCAAGAAGCTTTGTTGAAGTAGTTAGATCTAACTTTTCAAGTACCTGAGCAGTATCACTCATCTGAGGTATAGCTTTTGGAGAAACAAAACTCCCAAAATCCAGTGTATCAAAACCTACCTGAAGTAGAGCGTTAAGGTACTCAATTTTTAATGCTGTGGGAATAAAATCATGAATTCCCTGCATGGCATCGCGGGGACATTCAATTAGTTTAGTTGTTAGTGCTTGGTGCATCTCAGATGCAAGATACTAGATACTAGATATCAGATGCAAGATGAAATGCTATTTTTATTATCTAGCAACTAGCATCTGAGATCTAAAATACTGAACTCGCAATCGCCTTTATCGAATCCGACTTACTCATAGAGTAATAATGAAGGATAGGTACTCCTGCTTTTTTGAGTTCTTTAGACTGAGCAATACACCATTCGATCCCTACTTTCTTAACCTCTTCGTTGTTTTTACATTTTTCAACGGCATCGGCAAGGTCTTCGGGAATATCTATATGGAACACACTTGGCAAAATAGTGAGTTGCTTTTTTGTAGTAAGTGGTTTTAATCCGGGAATAATAGGAACGGTTATTCCTTCTTCCCTACATAGTTTCTCAAATTCAAAGAATTTTTTATTATTGAAAAACATTTGAGTAACAATGTATTCGGCTCCAAGTTCGATTTTCTTCTTTAAGTACTTAAGATCTGTTTTCATGTTTGGAGCTTCGAAATGTTTCTCCGGATAACCTGCAATACCGATACAAAAGTTGGAAGGGGCTGCGTTTTCCACATCATCAAACAGATAACAACCTTTGTTGAGATCCGTTATTTGCTTTATAAGATCCGTTGCGTAGTTATTACCATCTTTTTCAGGTATAAATACTCCTTCCGTTTTGATAGCATCACCTCGCAACGCCAATACATTATCAATACCAAGGAAATTAAGATCAATAAGGGCGTTTTCTGTCTCTTCTTTGCTGAATCCACCACAAATGATATGAGGAACTGCATCTACTTTAAACCTGTTCATAATAGCGGCGCAGATCCCTACAGTACCAGGTCTTTTTTTGGTAGCTACTTTCTCCAATAAGCCATTTTCACGCTTCTTATAAACATATTCTTCGCGGTGATAGGTAACATCGATAAAGGGAGGATTAAACTCCATCAGAGGTTCAATGGCAGAAAAAATTGAATTAATGTCCTGTCCCTTCAACGGAGGCAAGATCTCCAGTGAAAACAAGGTTTGCTTCGCGTTTCTGATATGGTCTACTACTTTCATTGGTTTGTTTTATTGAACGACAAAAATACTTAAATTTTTAACTATTAAAATCTTGCCGGACTTATTCTTCATTATAAATGTTTATTCAAATTGTACAATGTGGTAATAAGCAAAAGCAAAGAAGAGTTGTTCCCATTTTTAAAACGGATTACTCAGATGTTTAATAATTCAAAAAAATAAAACAAGGGGATGAAAGTTGTAAATATTAATTTTCTTAGTAGGTATAAAAAAAAGCTACCACCTCAAAAGAGATGGTAGCGGATCATGTGGCAACAGCAAAGAAACCACATTTGTTATTCGTGTTAATTATAAAAGGGAATTAAATATACATAGTTGCCCTGAAAATAGCAACCAAAGATTTATTGTAAAACCCTGTATATAAAGTTATAAAATTGTACTATTTCAATATATTTTAATGGCTAAAACTAAATACTTTACCCTTTATATGATTTATTGTAGCAAAAAAATATTTTTAATAAAATTTCAATGCCTCCCATTTTATAAATTTATTTAAAATAGGTATTAAAAAAGTTATATTTTATACATATCAACATTATGTGGATATGTGGATAAACCTTAAAGTTTCACTTCATCTTTGGGCTCATTTTAAGTAATACTTCAACGAAAATAAGCAGTTATGCAACTGTTCTAAATCAATCACTTTCTAACACCAGAAAATAAAAAAGCACTTATAACGATATATAAATGCTTTTTTTAACTCAAAAACGAATGTATTGAATAATTTATTCTTTCTTTTTTTCTGTTGGTTTACTCTCTACTTTTTTCTCAGTTGATTTCTTCTCTGTAGCAGGAGCTTTAGATTTTTTTTCAATAGGAGTGGTTTTAATAGAAGAAGCAGTTGAATCTTTAGCTACTTCTTTTTTATCCGTTTTAGCATCCGTTATTGTTTTAGCATTAGAAGCATCGCCTTTTTTATCAATAACAGTATTCTTGGTATCTTTAGCATTATCAGGCTTCGCCTGAGCCAGTACTACTGCAGTGGTAGCCACAAACAGAACAATTGAGAGTACTATAGTTTTTTTCATAATTATGTTGTTTAGAGTTCAATATTAGGTAAAACAATTGATGTGCCAAGCATCAATTAAGAATTAAAAATTATCATTCAGAGATTATAGCTAATTTGCTCTCAAAGTTATGAGTATTTAGTCCTGAGTATTCAGTATTAAATTAATTCTTAACTTGAAATTCTTAATTGATTATAAAATGTCCAGAAGC
>JANYCO010000065.1 GCA_025360235.1 Cytophagales bacterium | reverse complement strand
ATGCTCAATGCGAAGTTTGAAAACTATGGATTTAGTTATGGGTTAATTATGGTTTACCCTTTTTCTGTCACTTGTAAAATATTTGGGAAAGCCACTTTTACGGATTATGCACCTGTGGGAGGTTGGGCTATGATAACTCCTTATTTGAATTGTGATTTGGAAATAGAGGGAATGACTTTTATTAGTAATAAACAACTCATTGGTCAGCTTGGAGCTGTGGGGTCTGAGAAGGTATTGAAATTTAAAAATTGTAAGCTTATCTCTAACGATAACAATACACATTATTACAGTAATGGTGGGTTTAATGTAGGTACAGGGCTTTTTGAAGATTGTTATTTGAAAGGAAATTTTCTCATTGGCAATGCAGGGACTCATCCATCTTACGACTATAAGTTAAGATTTTCAAGATGTGAGCTAGAAGCGAACTCCGTTAACACAAATGGAGAAACAAGTTTCTTGCATCTGTTTGAATATTATGGAAATTCTGAACTCTCAAAAGTATTTCTTGACCATTGCGTATTGAAATCTTCTACTCATACTATTGAAATTAATGAAGGTTATGGAGGTATTGGTACAAATAAATTCTTAATAGTTAAGGACTGTTATTTCTATAATGCAAGTGGTTCGGGCTGGATAAAAAACGAACACGCCAATGCACAATTCAAATTGGTTAACAATTGGAGTCAATATGTTGAATCTGGAAGTGTGCCTGTTACAAACTTGCTTTCGGGAATTGGATTTATTTACGATGCTAATTTAGAATAATCGACCATGATAAAGATTAGTTATAAATCGGAAATGCAAAATTATAATCCAACAGAGAGAGCCTGTATGGTGCTATTATATGGTTTAGTTTTTCAGGAAGGTGTGGAGATAGGAAGGGTTTTATTAGACAAGAAATTACTGTCAGGTAAAGAGTATGATTTATATGTCAATCAGGCTAATCAATTGGTGGATGAAAAATTTCTCAACGAATGGGAAACGGAATCTTTGCAGCCAGTATTAGAAATACTAAAATTATTAGAGAAAGATTCCAATAGAGGAAAGGGTATAAATCTAAAAAAATGAAAGCGAAACACCCGAAAATAGTTTTAGCGACTCTCAATTTTGTTCATCACATACAAAGGAGTGGGTTAGAAGGTATCCGAAAATATACCCCTGAAATAACTTATAACAATACACGTGTTAAGTCAAAAAACGGCAAGAAGCTACCCGATGGAATTGAGATTCGTTTTGGTGAATATCGACCAACTGAAGCAGTCAGAGAACAACTTAAAAATTATGGTTTTAGATTCTCTGAAAAACAAAAAATGTGGTATGCTTGGGACAGCGCAAAAACCAGAACCTTTATTGAGGTATTTACAAAAGAAGAAGTAGAGGTCGACGATACCAAATATGAAAAGCTTCATTTCTGGGTGGTTGTAAAAAATGCCAGTGAATACGATAAATTATTTAACAGGACAGAATTTTATGTTAAGAACGTCCCGTTAGAATTTTTTCAAAGCAAAGCGCATCTTCAAAGTAAGTACAACCCAAAACAAATGATTGCTGGGGGCAGACTATCTTTTAAGAAGTTTTTCAATAAAGTGATCGGTGAATCGGATGAAGAGGTGACTCAGACAGAAGAGACGGATGAATTGCCATCTGAAAGTAGTCTTCCATCTCAGAGTAATGAAATAGCTGAAAAACTCCAAGCTTTAGCGGCTGGAATGGAGAAACAAATTAAGGGAAAACTAGATTCTCCTACTGGTCGTCAAAGACCTACACCACGAAGGGTTAGGATGGCTGCTTCGATGCGGGAGGAAGGTTATAAATTAAAAGAAACTCAGAAAATACTCTATGCCCTTGCAAAAGTACACCGAAATGGAAAAATTGATTATTACTCTTTTTTGAAAAACATTCGTGCCAAATCAGAGGTTGAATTGCTTAATAGATTTGATTTCAAATTAAGTAGAAATACTATGCAAGTCATCTATGATGATAATGCTAAGACCTTTCAAAAATTAGGAATCAATACTATAGACGATTGGAATGAAGCAATTCTTAAAAGAAATGAACTTCCCAATAATTCAAGTTCGCCAGATGAATTAGAACAAAAGATAAAAAGACTCGAAGATAAGCTTGTAGGAAGTAAGATTGCTGGATTTTTTCCTACGCCACAAACTCTAGCAGAAAGAGTAGTCTCTTTAGCCGATATTCAACCAAAGGACAGCATACTAGAGCCGTCAGCAGGGAAAGGAGATTTGCTGGATCAGGTAAAGCGAAGTTATCCAACTTATAATCTTAGGTTAAGTGCTGTTGAAATAAATAATTCACTGAGAGAACTGCTAACTCATAAAGGTTATAGTCTTGTAGGAACAGATTTTTTACAACATCAGGGGAGTTATGATAAAATCATTATGAATCCTCCCT
>JANYCO010000053.1 GCA_025360235.1 Cytophagales bacterium | reverse complement strand
TAGGTTTTGGCAAATCAACAAAAAAAATATTTATCCATGACTATTTTCGTCAAATAGCCAATGAGAAAAAAAAGGGTAACCTATATGCTGGTTTAACCAAAAGACTGAAAGAATATGTAGGTGAGCATTTTCCTATACAGGAATTCGATGAATTTAAAATCAAAGGTTTTTTTAACTACCTAAGAAAGCGGGGCTGCAAAGAAAGTACCATCCAGACCAATTATTACAGCCTGATAGCAGGACTACAAATAGCTGTGAGAGAGAAAATAATAACTGTTAACCCCAAAGTATTCCTTTCTATCAAAGACAAACCAGTAAACGATGAAACCAAAAGGGAATACCTGACATTGGAAGAATTAAAAAAGTTAAAAACTACACCCTTCCCACATAAAAATCAACAACTCGCCGATGCTTTCCTGTTCGCCTGTCTGACTGGTTTAAGAATAAGCGATGTAGTAAGACGCAAACACCATGAAATTGTAGAAGATGTGATGGAGTACCGTCAGAAAAAAAGTAGCAAAGAATTTCATTACCTGCCACTCAATAAACAGGCATTGGAAATAATTCATCGACAACCTGTGAATGAATTCACCCAACTGATATTCCAGAAACTACCTAAATACCCTTCCTGTTATAATAAATATTTTCAACGATGGGCGAATGCAGCAGGGATAAACAAGCACGTGACCTGGCATGTAGCCAGACATACCCATGCTACCCTACTACTCACACTGGGAATAGATTTGTACACCGTTTCAAAAATACTGGGACATTCCAGTATTCAGGTTACACAACGCTACGCTAAAGTAATGACCAAAGTAAAACGGGAAGCCATTGACAAAATCCCGGATTTGGAAGAAAGCATTATTGCTGACTAAATTTTATAAATATCATAAAAAGCAACGGACAGGAAATTCTAGTCCGCTGCTTTTTTATGATTACAATTTAAAAGCAACCTACTCCTGTGCCATAGGAGAAATTTGAGGCAAAGCGGGAAGTTTGACGAAAAGCGGGAAAGATTAAGAAAACTGATAGAAAGTGAAGAAAAGCGGTGCAGTTCAAAAAAAAAAATCCCCAACTTTAAGACAATTTAAGGGAGATTAAATCCATTGTCGGTAAATCGAGGGAGATCAGAGGAAATGAAGGGAAATCAGGATACTCATGTTTGCAGAATAGCACTAATTGCATTATGAGACATTTGGAATTATAAACTGAGAATAATTGAAAATATCTAAAACTATCTGAATCCATCTGAGAAAAACCGAAAACCTCATGTTTGGAATTTTATACATATTGAAAAATGTAAAGTAAAAAAAGTGTTATCAATTGTGATGAATTTTGCACAAGGTCTTAACAAATGTGTCGAAATGTGCACTGCCGGGTTTGCAAGAATACAGATATTAGTAACTGCAATGAATAACCAAGACAAAAGAGTATGAGAAATATCATTTATCAAAAACTGTGAAAAATTATCAATTATTGTCAGATGTTGTCAAATTCTGTCAGAAGTTACCAAAAGTCGTCACCCATGTTTGAAGTTTTACTAATCTTTAAGAATGAAAAAATATATTTAGACTAAATACGATTGAAAAAAATAAGAAGGAAAAGGAAATAATAAGAGAAACCAAGAGAGGAGGAAATGTGAAGAAGAAAGAAGGCAAAAACTTATCCACCCTTTGTACCTATATGGATACAAAGGCAAACATACTATTGCATACAACAACTAGCAAACAAAATCCGTCCCAACCCTGCCCCCCATCCAATACGTTTAAGTCACTGGAATACCCGGCAACTACTAATTGCCAAGTTATTTCTGTTTTAAATTTTTCACCTCTGTTCACCACGAATAAAAATGTAATTCCTTTCGATACCAGTTAGCCAATCCACATTCCTTTGGCTAACAAAATAATTATTCTCACAAGGTTTAAACAAAAGCATTATGAGCGTCACGCTGAGATTAAGAAAAATGAGTCACAAAGGCTTTACCGCCTATTTCGATTTGTACCGGAAAGGACAACGCCGGTATGAATACCCCGAAGTATACCTTCAGGAAGATTATCTACATCCTCTCAAGGATACAGAAGGTCATCCCCTCAAAGATTCAAGAGGAAACCTACGGTATCCAAAACCAACCGAGCAAGACAAAC
>JANYCO010000041.1 GCA_025360235.1 Cytophagales bacterium | reverse complement strand
TTCAAAAAATCTTGCTTTTAATTTAAAGAATCCTGTGCTAACTGTGATCATTGGATTTGCATTTATTTTAATAAGTTCCTTTTTGATTTTACCTAAAATTGGTTCTGAGTTTTTGCCGGAGTTGGATGAGGGTTCTATTTTTGCACGATGCTTTTTACCCTCAGGAGTTTCTATTCAGGAAAATGCACGCTATGCCCCAACTATAAGGAGAATCATTGCTAAACACCCACAAGTAAAAAATATTATCACTCAAACGGGAAGAAATGATGATGGTACTGATCCTTTTTCTTCTAATCGTACAGAGTTAATGGTCGAACTGAAGGATTATTCTTTATGGGTTAAGGATACTTCAAAACATGAACTTATTAGGACCATTAAAAATGAATTGGAAAGAGAGATCCCCGGAGCTTATTTTTCATTTGGACAACCAATTATTGATCAGGTCACAGAAGTAGTAACCGGAAGTGCTGCAGACCTTGCCATATCTATTGTGGGCGATGATCTGCATTTCATGAGAGCAAAAGCCGATTCAATTGTAGCCATTGTAAAAGAGGTAAGAGGTGCGAGTGAAACAGGTATTGAACAAGAAGGTATTCAGGCTCAATTAGCGGTAGAAATTAACCGTGAAAATGCTGCCCGATATGGAATCAATATATCAGACATTCAGCTGATGATTGAAGCAGCTATCGGAGGAAAATCAGTAGGCAGTATTTATGACGGGGCAAAGAAATTCGAAATCATGGTACGCTTTCTCCCTGAATACAGAAATAACATAGATGCTATTCAAAACATGCTTATTCCTGCACCCAATGGCGCTCGTATTCCTATGAAGCTATTAGCCACCATACAACTCATAGATGGCCAGACCAACATTACACGTCTTGATGGAAAAAGGTTGATTGCTGTGCGTACCAATGTTCGCGGTAGAGATCAGGGTAGTTTTGTTGCCGAATGTCAGGAAAAAATAGCGGCTAAAATAAAATTTCCAAAAGGATATTCTATCATATATGGTGGTCAGTTTGAAAATCTGGAACGGGCAGGGAAGAGACTTACTTTAGTTATCCCTCTTACATTTGTATTCGTTTCTTTATTATTGTTTGTATTGTTTAGAAATTTAAGAGATACACTTGTCACTATGCTTTGCATTCCATTCGCAGTAATAGGTGGCACTATGGCACTTTTGATCAGAGGCTATAATTTTAATGTATCCGCTGGGGTAGGTTTTGTTTCTTTATTCGGAGTGTCGGTGATGGCGGGGGTATTGCTGGTCTCTGCTTATAATAGAGCGAAGAAAAACGATCCGCTGAATAACGAGGAATGGAAGTTTCTAATAAATCAGGAATCTATGCATGAATTGCGTCCAATTCTTATGATGTTATTAGTAGCCATTATAGGTTTGATTCCTGCTGCACGATCTGCGGGAATTGGTTCGGATGTCCAGCGTCCATTGGCAACAGTTATTATAGGCGGACTTACCTCTACAATGCTGCTCGTGCCATTTGTTTTTCCTTCCTTATATTATTTGGTAAGCAGAAAAAAGAACTAATTTTTTGAACTCAAAAATATTATAAAATATAAATTATTAATTATCAGAGGTTTTGTAAGTTGTAAGTAGTTATACTTATTTTTTTATTGGGTTTCTTCTCTTAAATTGTATTGTCATGAAAGGGCAATTTTTAAGCTTTTTAATTTATGGAAAACAACAGGTTAGAAGAATTACAACATGAGTATTTTGGTTTTTGTACCCAATTAATAAAATACAGTCCTCCAGATAAAGTGGATCAGGATTCCCTTTTGACAAAGGCAATGGGCTTTCATCATGAACTTGAAATAGAAATAATGAAACAGGAGATCAACTTTAAGTGTACATCACTCAGGGAAGTTGAAGATGAGATAGCACTCCTTAAAACCGAATTGGGAATGAAATAAACTCTAAAATTTATTAGTTATCTGATTTTTAGTTATATATACAATGACTTATAACGTTGTATTTTAGTCTTCTTTACGTATTTTTGTTAAAATTTTGTAACGCAAAAATAAGCAGCGAAAGTCTAATGAGTCAATACGTATTTTTACAGGTAAAAGAAGTAATCAGGGAAACTGCTGATGCAGTAACGGTTGTTTTTATGAAACCTACTGTAATTACCTCCTATAAATCAGGTCAATTTCTTACCCTCCTACTAACTATTAATGGTGAAAAATTGCGAAGGTCTTATTCGCTTTCTTCTTCACCCTATTCTGACGAGGACTGGGCAGTATCCGTAAAGAAAATCCAGGGAGGTAAAATGTCTACCTATATTGTAGATAAAGTGAAAGTAGGTGACATTATTGAAACAATGGCCCCGATGGGAATTTTCACCTATGAACCTGTGGCGTCCAATACTAATGACGTTGTATTGATAGGCGCTGGCAGTGGAATTACACCTCTTTATTCAATAATTAATTCTGCCCTCAACATAGAAAAAAATAGCAAAGTATATTTAATTTTTGCGAATAGAAATGAAAATTCGGTAATGCTAAAAGCTGGGTTGGAAAAATTAAAATCCAATTATGAAGGGCGTTTTAATTATGTAAATGTTTATAGTCAACCAATTCAGCCTTCTTCAGGATCAGGAAGATTAGATAAAGCAAAAGTTATTCAGTTGCTTGAAAATTTTAAAACAATCAATTTCAGTAAAGCTAATTTTTTTGTTTGCGGTCCTCAGGGTATGATGGATGAGGCTTTTGAGGCATTAGAAAAATTCAGAATCCCTCAAACGAATATTCGGAAGGAAAATTTTACTCCAGCTCCTCATACAGAAGAGAAACAACCTGAAAGTGCTGCTTCACAGGAAGCAATTACAGTGGAAATTAAATACAGTAAACAAATTCACAAAGTTAAAGTTGCTCCGGGACAAACCATATTAGAGGCTGCACTTGATCAAAATATTGATTTGCCTTATTCTTGTCAAAGCGGTATGTGTACGGCTTGTATGGGAAAATGCCTCAAAGGCGAAATTAAAATGGATGATCCGGATGGGTTATCAGCGAATGAAATAAAACAGGGATTCGTGCTAATATGTGTGGGAAGGCCTGTGTCTTCTGACGTATATATTGAGGTAGACTAAATAGAATTACGAATTAAAAATTACGAATTACGATAAAATTGTTAATTCTT
>JANYCO010000036.1 GCA_025360235.1 Cytophagales bacterium | reverse complement strand
TCCATAAAGATCAGGTCATAAGTGTTGTTTTTCACCATCTCTATCGCCTCAAGTCCATTGCTGGCAGTTTCTACAGTACACCCTGATTTTTTTAAAATTTCAGAAGCCACCATTTGATTCACATGGTTGTCGTCTACCACTAATATTTTAAGATTGTAATTTTTGAAACGTCCGGTGATTTTAACGGTTTCTTCGGTATTATTTTTCTCCTCTATACTACGTTTGCTTTCCTGAGCTTCAAAGGTAAACCAGAAAGTGCTTCCCACACCTATTTGTGTGCGCACTCCAATATCGCCATTCATCAATTTACAAAGCTCTTTAGAGATCGCCAAACCAAGACCTGTGCCTCCATAAGACTTCGTAGATGAATTGTCTACCTGGCTAAAATAATTAAATAGTTTCTGAAGATTATCGTCCGAAATCCCAATTCCCGTATCCGAAATCTCTACTCTTACTTTATGTACATTTTCTTTTTTGCTTTCCAACATAACGTTGATGGAAACGCTTCCCTGTTCGGTAAACTTAATCGAGTTGGAGGTGAGGTTGGATAATATTTGCAGCAACCTTGTTTCGTCTGCTACCAGGTATTTTGGTACATTATTAGCGATAGAGTAATAAAGCTCCATGCCCTTCAGGTGTGCCTGCTGATAGAAAAGAGAATGAAGTTTTTCTATTGTATTTTCAAGATGAATGGAGGTGAGCCTTAACTGCATTTTGCCAGCTTCCATTTTTGAAAGATCCAGAATGTCGTTTAGAATACGGAGTAAAGTTTCGGATGACTTTTTAATGGTCATTACATATTTCTGCTGATCGAGCTCCAATGGAGTTTCGGTGAGCAGATCGATCATTCCTATGATTCCATTCATAGGAGTACGAATCTCATGACTCATATTCGCAAGGAAAGTTTCCTTAACTTTAAGCGATTTTTCCGCTATCTCTTTTGCTTTTAGAAGTTGTTCTGTAGCTTTCTTAAGGAAAGTAATATCTCGAGCTACTCCCTCAATGGCTATTGGCTTGTCATCTTTATTATAAATAAAGCGAATATTGGAAATGGCTTGAATAACAGAACCGTCATGGAGAAGAAGTTTACTTTCATAGTTTTTAATGGAGCCATGCATCAACAATCGTTTGATGATGTTGAATTGTTTGTCAGACCCCACGTAGAAATCAGCAATATTTTTTCCAATCACTTCTTCATGTGAATAGCCACTGATTTCACAACCCGAAGGACTCATCATCATAATTGTACCGTAGATATCCGTACGGTAGTAAATATCTTGGAAGGATTCGAAAATATTCCTGAATTTTTCTTCACTTTCTTGTAGAGATAAATCGTATCTTTTTTTCTCTGTAATATCATGCGAAATCCCCGAAACTTCTTCAATTCTGCCATCTGGCAAGAAGATTGGATTTAGAAATGTTTCTCTCCAGATCTCATGACCAGCTTTGTCCCTTCCTTTAGTTTCGTAGTGCTGCACTTTTCCCTCAAATGCTTCCGCATAACATTTATTGACCATGTCATGATAATCATTTGTGGAGAGCATTAAGATTTTTGGGTTCTCAGCAGAGGAGTCTTGTTCGGGATAAATATGGAACTTACTGTAAATAGCTTCTGCATAGTTATGGTTAAACGAAGTCAGCCCACGTTTACGGTTTACCGACCAAATAAGGTGTGAACTACTTTCAAAGATAGCATTCAAACGTGCTGTTTGAGCAATGATCTTTTCTTCGTTTCGCTTTCTTTCAATTACCAGCGCAATCTGGCCTGAGATAAAGTCTAGAAGTTCGAGATGGCGTTTTTTATATTTATTTCGGTCGCTATGGCTCTTTAGTGCGATGACTCCAATCGTTCTGTTTTCAAGCTTAAGTGGCACACCTAACCATATTTTAGGTGCTGGTCCTAACAGCTCTACCGTTTTTTCTTTTGCTAACAATAAAATGTCTTCTTCATATAGAAAGGTAGGACTATCGTTGAAAAGAGAATATTCGGTAAGTGCTTTTGATATTGGCCTTGAGAAGGTAGTATTTTTTTCTCCCTGAGTCTCGTCAACGTAATACGGGAAATTCAGAATATTTTTATCATTATCGAAAAGCGCCACATGGAAATTGTTTACCGCAATCAGCTCTTTTAATTCCATGTGAATATTATACAATAGAGACTCTAGATTATCTGAATTGATGGCAAGGGTAGAAATTTTATAATAGAGTTTCTGAGCCCTTTCCGAACGCATGTGTTCGGTGTTGTCGTGAAAGATCCCACGGAAAAGCACAGGGATGTCTTTTTCATAGCGCACGTTAACACTGGCGATTACATTTATATTTCTGCCACTTTTCGTAGTAAGAACGGTTTCAAATTTATCGTCTTTTTTACCTTCCAATATGTTGTTAAGATGCTCTTGGGTTTCCTGTAAGTGGTCAGGGTGAATGATATCTTTGAAATTAAGACTGGAAATTTCTTCGTCTGTATATTGAAAAATATCTCTCCAGGATTTGTTTACCATTTGAATGTTACCGTCCAGAGAAAAGAGCTGAATTAAGTCGTTGGCATTTTCAAAAAGATCTTTCAGTCGTTCGTCCCCCTCTTTAAGGGCTTTTATTTTTCGTTTTTTCTCAGTGACGTC
>JANYCO010000034.1 GCA_025360235.1 Cytophagales bacterium | reverse complement strand
TGCTTTTCGGAAATTTTAATTCTTAATTTTTAATTCTTAATTAATATTTCACCCTCCCACTTTCATACCCATCACAAGAATATCATCGATTTGTTTTTCGTGATTGCCTTTCCAATCTTCAATCGTGTTGTGAAGAATGGTTTTTTGTTCGTCAAACGGAAGGGTATGTATTTTTAAAAGTAATTCTTTGAAATTTTTGATCATAAATTTCCTTCCGTCTGTACCACCAAACTGATCAGGGTAGCCGTCAGAGAAGAGGTAGAAGGTAGTTGGTTTTTCTATAGAAATAATATGTTTGGTATAAGAGCGTTTGGACTCTCCCTGAGAACCACCGATAGGATGAGAGTCGCCTTTTATGTGGAACAATTCTCCATCCTGAATATAGACTATTGGATTTTTGGCTCCTGCAAATTCCATTGTTTTGGCGTCTTTGTCTATCACGCAGAGTGCCATGTCCATGCCGTCTTTATTGTCGTTCTTATATTGTTGAAGGGCAAAGCGAACGCTTTTATGAAGGTCTGCCAGAATTTTATCAGCTTCATATATTCTTTTAGTGGCAATCATGTTTAGAAGGTTGAAGCCAATCATAGACATCAATGCTCCTGGTACTCCATGTCCGGTAGAATCTACCGCCGCTACGATTACTTTTCTTGCATCTTTGGCGTCTGGCAAACGTCCTACACCAGTATCAGTTTCGGGATCGTATTCATTCAGATTGGTTCCGGTTTTAACATTATAGAACCAATAAAAATCTCCACTCACTACATCTTTTGGTTTAAACAAAACAAAAGAATCGTTAATCAAATACCTTAAACTTGGCTCACCAGGAAGCATAGCATTTTGAATACGTTGTGCATAGTTGATGCTATTGGTAATATTGGTATGTTGTGATTGTATAACCCCAAGTTGATCTTCTATTTTTGCGTTGGCAGCTTGTTTTTGTTTGTAGCTCTTGTAAAGTACAAAGGACATAACAACTACCATTAATATAATTATTGTAAGTCCAAAAAGAATAGCCCGTTCCGTTTTTAGTTCAGCAGCCTTTTTCTTCAAAGCAAGAGAACTTATCTTTAATTTGGCGTCTTGCTCTCTTACTTTAAAATCTTTAACTTCTTTCTCTTTTTGCAGCAAGTCAATCTGGTCTTGAGTTTGTCTGTTTAAAATGTCAAGGATAAGAAGAGAGTCTTTGGTTTGAAGTAATCTTGTTGTTTGTTCTTCAAGAAGGCTTTCCACTTCTTTCTTGCCAAGCTCTGTCATGAGGCTTTGTTCCTTAAGTTTATTGATCTGGAGTTGGTTTGTTTTATTTTTTTTCTCTAGTTCGTTGTTGGCTCGGTTGGTTTTAAAAGAGTTATAGTAACCAAAATATTCAGTAGTCTTTTTCTCGTTGCCTGATTTTTGATAGGTTTCATATAACAACCGGTAAGAAGTTTCTGTTAGTTTGTCGTCTTTGATCGCAATAGATTTTTTGAGTGCATAGTCTAATTCTTTGGCTGCCTTAGCATATTTAGTGGTAAGCATATAGGTTTCCGCCAACTTATGGGAGGACCGAATTGCGCTGGCTATATTACCCGATTTCTCATTTGCAGATTTACTTTTTTCAAAATTCTTTAGTGCTGTTACGTAGTCCTTTTTTTTAAGGGCAGTTTCCCCCTGGGCGTAAAAATCGGCTCTGAGCTGAGCTTCTATAAAGATAATGGATAAGAAATAAAATGGGATTATTATAATTAAAGACCTCCAATTCTGCATAAATACCGTTAGTTTGTCATAATTTCTACGTATTTATTCCAATAAGGTTGTTTAAAAATCACAAGCGCTCCATTAGGGCTGTGACTTGCAGGCCAATGACTAATATAATCTTTTTGTTTGTTGTTTTCTTGCTTTTTCAAATGAACTTTTAGGAGGATAAATCAACTCCTAAGGGATGGATCCGCTTGTCTGAAACAGTTCCCCGCACAGGAGTATTTTCTTTCTATAGTCATCTAAACACAAGACAGATAATTTACAAATTAATTAGAGAAACTTGATTAACAACGGGTTTTTGCTCTACTGGTTTGGTCTGAAAATGAGTGATAAGATGATTTTTTATTTAAAAATAAAAGCGCCAAATTTACAGCATACACACAAAAAATGATCTACAACTCCATTATAGAAACCATTGGCAATACTCCTTTGCTGAGACTAAACAAAGTGAACAAAGATGTAGCCGCTACAATTTTGGTTAAAATCGAATATTTCAATCCGGGTAACTCTGTCAAAGACCGAATGGCTGTAAAGATGGTAGAAGATGCTGAAAAAGCGGGCTTGCTAAAACCGGGAGGAACGATCATCGAAGGCACTTCAGGGAATACAGGAATGGGATTGGCGCTTACTGCTATTGCCAAAGGATACAAATGCATTTTCACCACGACTGATAAGCAATCAAAAGAAAAATTGGATGTACTTCGTGCTCTTGGCGCTGAAGTAGTGGTTTGCCCAACCAATGTAGCACCTTCCGATCCATTGTCTTATTATTCTACAGCGGCTCGTCTGAATAAAGAAATTTCAAATTCTTTTTACCCAAATCAATACGATAATATTTCAAATACCATAGCACATTATGAAACTACTGGTCCGGAAATATGGAAAGATACAGAAGG
>JANYCO010000031.1 GCA_025360235.1 Cytophagales bacterium | reverse complement strand
CTGAATGTTTCGATCGCACAAGAGCTTCCTGTAGACCAAAGTACTGGAAAGATCACATATATTGAAGTTGTAGACGCTCCTGGCCTAGCCGCTAAAGATATTTATGCTGTTGCCAAAAAATGGGGAACCGACAAGAAATTCATTCTTGGCGAGGACAAAGTAAACGAAAGTGTTGTATTTGCAGCTTCAACATCAATAGAATATCCAAATGTATCAGGAAGTGCTAATGATAAAGGCAAAGTCACTTTCTCCTGTTCCGTTTTCATTAAAGAAGGTAAATATCGTTTTATATTTACTGATCTTGTACACGTTGCAGAAGGTAAAGTAGCTGGTTCTAACGGAGGAAAATTGGAAAACGTATCTCCTGATTGTGGCAAAACAAAAATGTCTGCAAAAGGCTGGGTTACTATTAAAAGCAAAGCAGATGCAAATTTAAAAGCTTTAGTGGCGGATCTGAAAAGAGTAATCAAAGAAGCGCAAAACGACCCTGCTAAAAAGAGTGATTGGTAAGAATGTTCGAACATAAGTCGCAGCCACTTGCTCCTATTTCTATTTATTATAAAAGGATACTAAATACCTTTTTATTATCATCTGCCCTAATACTCTTTTCCCTGGGGATTGGAGTATTAGGTTATTGCCTTATCGCAGGACTTGGATGGATTGATGCGTTGTTAAACGCCAGTATGATTCTTACTGGTATGGGACCCGTAAATCCTATGCCCAATAATGCCTCCAAACTATTTGCTTCCTTCTATTGTATCTATAGTGGTGTAGCTTTTTTGTCATCAATTGCAGTTTTTCTTTCTCCTGCGCTGCATAGAATCATGCATAAATTACATCTTGAAAATGCGAATGTCTCATGAATTATCTTAGAGGGAGCTCCTCTACGATAATTCATCATTCTCTTTCATTACAGAAGTAATTTCATCTAGCTTCCTAACTTTGTACTCGAAATCACCTTTTAGCTTCTCTCTGATCTTAGTTAGATTGTCCAGTATATTATTGATACCCTCGGGCAAAATCTCCTCCAACATTTCTCTCATCCTTTTGGCAAACGTAGGTGATTTCCCATTTGTGGATATTGCTATTTTAAGGTCTCCCTTTTTTACGACTGAACACATGTAAAAATCACAATTGTTAGGTGTATCGGCTACATTACAAATTATTCTCCTGGCTTTGGCATCCATATATACCTGAGTATTTAGGGTTGGGATATTTGTAGCAGAAATTACCAAATCTTTCCCTTCAAGATCATTGTTTTCATATGATTTGAAAACGAGTTTAAGATTCGGATACTGAATTGCCAGCTCTTTTATTTCATTACGAATCTCAGGAGCTACAATAGTTACATTCGCATTATCACTATTTTTAAAAATCGCCTCTACTTTTTCCAAACCCACAGCACCACCACCTACTATAAGCAGCTGCAACTTATCCAATCGCATGAAAATAGGGAATAACAAATTCCCTCTATTAGTCTCTTGGTTGCTCATCATAGATCTGCCAGTGCAATACTTGTTTTATTTTTAATATAGATTAGCTTCTTCTTGCAAATAAAAAATGATGCTAAACCAACTCCCTCCACTCCTTCTATCAATCGATCGGTCAATACTTCATCTCCCTCCACCGTTAATATTAAAAGGATATTCGTCATTTTTTTATTTTCCTGAATATAAAAAGAAATCATAATATAATTTTCAAATTCCAAATATTCCATTGGACCTGTGCACGTATAGTTATGAATATTTTTTAAAAAACCTGCAATAGTAGCATAATGTACATTTTCTTCATTGTATAATAACGGAAAAAAAGATAACTGGTCTGTTAACACGTCTGACAGTTCATAAACTTTCTCTTCTTCCTTTTGCTTTAATTCTCCGGATTTTAAATCAAAAATATAAAACCCTATCGGTTCAGGGCTATTGCTTTCTTTATACCCCTGAAATATTATTTTATTCTCTTCAACAGCTATTAAACCTATCCACCAGGGTTTGGGCAATTCATTATTAGAATAAAGAAAATCACTATTTGACAAATTTAGGACGGATAAAATTGTCTTCCTACGCTCTCCATCTCGAGACTCGACAGCCAAGTAATTTCTGGTTTCATCTGGCAATATTTTCCAGATAATTCCTCCCGGTTCTTTATACGTAACTTCTATTTTTTTCAAACTGTAAATACTGTATCTTCGTACTACAAATTTAGCATTAAAATACTAGCAAATGAAGATACTTGGAATTATTCCTGCCCGCTTTGCCTCTACCCGCTTTCCTGAAAAAGCCTTAGCCGATATTGGAGGGAAATCAATGGTGCAAAGAGTTTACGAACAAGCATCTAAATCCAGCTCCCTTTCAAAAGTGATAGTAGCCACCGACCATCAGAAAATATTCGATCATGTATTGAGCTTTGGAGGACAGGTGGTAATGACCTCGGAGAATCATCAAAGTGGTACAGACCGTTGCATGGAGGTGCTTAGTAAAGAGAAAGAATCTTTCGACTTTATCATTAACATTCAAGGCGACGAACCATTTATCAAGCCCGAACAAATAGATCTCCTTGCCAAAACCTTAGATCCTCAAGTTCAGCTTGCCACATTAGCAAAAAAAATAACGGACAACGAAACACTTTTCAATCCTAATACACCAAAACTAATCTGGAATGATAAAATGGAAGCCATTTATTTTAGCAGACAGACCATCCCTTATTTACGTGGAATAGAAAAAGAAACATGGCTTTCAAAGCAAATTTATTACAAACATATTGGTCTCTATGCGTACCGAATAGATATTTTAAAAGCTATTACCAAACTAGCTCCATCATCCTTAGAAATTGCAGAATCACTTGAGCAACTGCGTTGGTTAGAAAACGGATACAGCATTAAAGTTGCTATTACAGAATTTGAATCGATTGGAATTGATACACCGGAAGATTTATTAAAAGTAAAAAATTTAATTGCGAACTAAAATCTAATTTAAGAGCAGGATAAAAGTTATTTGCTATACAGCTGTAGAAATAGTTACTAAGGGTTATGCACCTAAAAATGCAATTGATAATTATGCGATTGATTGGGGTGGTGATATAGTAAATGATTTTTTTAATGGACTAGCTAATAAAAACAAATAGAAACAAAATTGATATGGTAACGGTTATTGTAATTATGGCATTTTCCCCAATTATTATTATTTTATTATTAATAAGAAGGCGAATTAATTATAAAATTTATAATAGTGAAAAAGGTACTAATTTTAAAGCACTTGGCCCTTTTCAGATATCAGTAACAGACCCATATAGGTTGAAATGTGAGCTTACTTATTTCTATTGGAATGTGAAACCAGAAAATAAAAAAATTGTACTTATTAATAATATTATTTCAGCAATAATATTGTCTTATATGTTAATTGTAGTTATAGGTAATCTGTATATGAAATCTAAGGAAAATATTAGATGAAAAATATGTTTATGGTCTTTTAGTAATAACGTTTTGAACTAAATAAATTTAATGAAAAATACATTTCAATTAATCCTTAACATTCTTTTTGGTTTTGGTATTTCTGGTATACTAATAGTTCATTTTATTAAAAATGATAAAATAGGTTATGTCAGGAATTAAAAATTACGAATTGCAAGACTCTTGCAATTCGTAATTTTTAACTTTTAATTATCAATAGGCAAACACAAACCCGTTCGGTCCCACTCCTACTGTTGTTGAATCTATCGCATTTCCATTTTTGTGATAGCGAATCATTTTTTGATTTGAAGTAAAACCATAAGTACCTATATAAATATAATTGGTGACAGGATCTACTCCTAAACCATAAAAGCTTCTTGTGATTATTGGTGTAGCAGAAAGAGTTCCAGATGAAATATCCTGATCATAGATAGCATTCAGATAACTGTAATACAATTTATCACTTGTGCCATTTATACACAATTTTGAGGGTGTTCCTGATACATCTGAAAAAGGCATGGTTGCTTCTACCAATCCAGTTGAAGGATCAATTCTTACCAATGCTCCGGCAGTGCTATTTGCTAGATCAATAAGATATGGCGGATTTGGATCGTATACTACTTTTCCTGCACAACTTACCCATAATTTATCATTAGCATCTTTTACTATACTGTTTGACCCAAAGGTCAAGTTAATTGTATTTTCCACCAAATCAGTACTAGTGTTTACCACTGATATTTTGTTATCACTTGAATTACATACATAAACTTTACCATTATACACAAGCATTTTTTCCGGTTGTACCCCAACGGTAATAGTTCCGGTGATCTTATTAGTAGTTAGATTAATAATGGAAAGCCTTCCATTACCACCTGAAAAATCAATATATTCAGATACGTAAGCTTTATTTCCGCTTACTGCTACAATGTACCTTGGCATGCTTAATCCATGAATCACTGCCGCCGTTTTGAGTGGATAAGATTCCGTAACTTCAATTTTATTACTGTTGTTTACCACAAAATAAGCTTTACCATTTATCAACGACATTGACTGTAGTACATCTCCAATTGGTCTATTATTAGCTTCGTGAAATAAGTTATTATACATTATATTACTTGCAATATCATAGATGCCTACTGAAGCATTGCCAGAACCAAAATTTCCTTCATTGATTACATATACCTTATGAGGAATATTTGCCACTGGCGTTTCTCCCTTGTCTTTAGGAGGCCTACAAGAAGCTAGGGTGATTGAAAGGATAATCACACCATAAAATAATTTATTAAATTTTAGATTTTTCATTTTACTTTGGTTTTAATTTGTTTACTTTTTACTATTATATTGAAGACTGATTCCTATTTCAAAATTTCGCCCTGGCATAGGTCTGTACGCCAGCACCTGATAAGCTTTGTTCCAAATATTATTTACCTTAAACAATACATTTATCGAGACTTTTTTTATTGAATAGGTTTTCGAAAAAATCGTATTCCCCAACCAATAGGCACTTATATATTCCTGATTGTCCGCTTGCGTATATACCCAACCTGTAT
>JANYCO010000012.1 GCA_025360235.1 Cytophagales bacterium | reverse complement strand
TTCTTCTTTCGTCTTTCTTCTTGTTTATTTTTGGGGTGATTCCATTTTGTTTTATTACTACTTTTTTTGTTATAACACCATTTGTTACACTTACAGTAGCAAATCTTGGTGTGTAAGATAAATTGCCGGAGGCTGCACCGTTTGTATAAATGTAATCGGCAATGCCAGACGATAGGTTAGGAATAAACCAGGATTGATCCGATGAGGCAGTCCAAGTTGTTAAAGCATTAATTGTATAATAAGCATTTTGTGGTGCATTATATATCACCACAGTGTCAGGACTTGCTTCTATATTGTCCATTGGTTTAATACCTATAATCATACCGATAGGAGTGAAATTGGTAGAAGCAGCTACAAGATTATGAATATCGTAATAGCCGTTGTAGGGGCCTCCCCAACCAAAGTTGATATGAAATTTCAGGGAGGGAATTGTTTGATAACCGTCGCAAAGATAAAAATGGGAACCACCATTTAAATACACCACTCTGCCTGCATCAAGTTCTGTCTTTAGTAAATTTTCCCATGCTGTATTCGAATACTGAGTCTTCATCACATTGATTGTGGTAAGAGAATATTTGAAATATTTTTTTAAAACGTCAGAAGCATCAAAAGAGCAAAATGATCCAGCGGATCCGTAACCCATATCAAGGGCAATGCCGGTATGGTGCATAACCTGCGCAATAGCGGTATTGGGAGTACTTATAGAATTTGGCATGCCAGCCCAATTGTAGGTTGTTGTTGCAAAGTTGGCGGATTGAACAGAGAATCCTGGTGGGGTATAAGAATGGGAACCTCTTCCTGTAGAAGGATAACCGTAATATTTCATGGTCATCGCCAGTGCTGTTGCGCCACAACCAGTGTAGGCTTTACTGCAAGGGCCTGGAGCTATAGCCGGACAAGAGTCATTGTAATAACAATCCTGGTACCAGTTGGTGGTCAATAGCGGACCGACTTGTCCTTTGATAAAAGTTGAAAATGTTCCAAAAGCAATAAGTAGTAAAATAAGTTTCAGTTTCATATTTTGGCTTAACTTATTAGAGACAAAGTTTAGATTGAAAAGTAGTCTCCTTATTTAAACTAAATTTATAATTTCAGCTCATTCATCTCTTCTGATTTGTTTCCTATCACGGAGCGCTTCTATTTACAAGGTAAGAAAATTAGTATGGATATCCTATCGTCTGTCTTTTACCTACTTTTATCCCACCCTCTTCTTTTTTTGAAAATATTCCATTATATTCAAGTGTATTATTCTGGATAAACTAGAATAAAAGGGAATTTGTGGATATTGGAACTATCGATTATGTTATCCTGAGTGTTTATTTGGTGTTATTAGTGGTAGTTGGATTACTTACTTCTAAGAACCTTAAAGGGCTGTCAGGTCATTTCCTTGCAGGGAAAAATTCAGGCTGGTTCCTTATAGGTACTTCATTAATGATTACCACAGTCTCCTCTGAGCACGTTATGGGCTATGCAGATTCTGGTTATGCAGAGGGATTTGCCGCAGGAAATTTTGCATGGGGAGGATGTCTGGTTGCAATTTTAATGGCTTGGTTTTTTGTTCCAATCTTACTACGCAATAATTTATTTACAATGCCTGAATACATTGAAAAGCGTTTCGATGTGAAGAGTAGACTTTTACTTTCAGGACTTTCTATTTTCATTTATATTATTACAAAAATTTCGATCACTCTTTTTGCTGGTGCGTTATTGCTGGAAGGAATTTTAGGTTGGGATAAATACACATCCTCTCTAATTTTGGTATTGCTTACCGGTATTCTCACTATTGCCGGAGGTTTCAGAGGTACTTTGTACACACATATATTTCATGCCTACGCATTTATTTTTTGTGCATTAGTTGTAGTAGTAGTAAGTATAATAAATGTAGGAGGTATGGATGAGTTGGTGAAAGCGGTACCTTCCGGGCATTTTCATCCGTTTAAAAATAACAATGATCCTGATTATCCATGGTTGGGAATGTTACTAGGAGCCCCTATTCTGGAGGTCTGGTATTGGTGTACCGATCAGTACATGATGCAAAGGGTATTGAGTGCCAAAGATGTTCCAAATGCCAGAAGAGGCGCTATTTATGCTGGATATTTAATGTTTCTGGTCCCGTTTCTCCTATTGGCACCAGGCTTGGTGGCACTTGTAAAATTCGGACCTGATGCCGTTGCAGGAAAAACCTATCTTGCTGTGATCAATGAAATTTTACCTCCTGGGGTAAAAGCTTTGGCGGTGATTAGTTTATTGTCGGCTCTTATCTCTTCACTTGCTGCTACCTTCAATAGTACGGCTACTTTATTTACACTGGACGTTTACACAAGAATTTATCCAAAGGTGGAGGAGTTTAAAATTGTGACGATGGGAAAACTGGCTACACTTGTTTTGATTATCCTTGGAATCGTTTGGGTTTCGTTTACCGGTTATTTTTCAGAAAATATAATAAAACATTTACAAGCAATTCAGTCCTACATCGCACCTCCGTTTACTGCGGTATTCCTAGTCGGAATGATATGGAAGAGGGCTACAGCCAATTCTTGTTTCACTGTTTTGGTTGTAGGTACTGTGATTGGAGTTTTCAGGATTGTTTTGGATATACTTCAAAATTCGATCAGCACTGATTCGATTTTATATTATTTCCATACGATCAACTTTTTGTATGAAGCCTTTTTTATGTTCTGGTTTTATGTAGTCTTGATGGTTGGAGTAAGTATTTTTGGAAAGAAACCCGATAGTCTTCATAATGATAATCTTGTATACAGCAAAGATAAAAGTCTTGCTATGGAAAGGACTACTCGGAGGACTACTGATATTTATTTGTCCATATTCTTAGCAGGGATCTTGATTACAACATGGGTGTTGTTGATGCTGATATAGATCAAGGATTAGACTGATTTAGTGATTTCGCGGATTTTAAATTTTATACCAAGACTGGTGTAAAATTTAAAATTGGGAGGTGGTATTTTCAGATTCATCCAGTGGGTCTTCTCTTCTGTCTTTAGCTGTTTTTTTTAAATTTTCAGGATTTATAAGCCTACACCTTGAAAAAAGGATATTATTACCTATAAAAGAATAACCACCTAAAATTTGAAATAATCCAATTTATTCTTATTTTTACGCTTTGAATTAAACCTTATACCTTAATTTATTCTAAAATGGCAGAAACAAAAACACAGGCTCAGGAACCGAAAAAAAGCGGAAGCAATAAAGGGTTACTGATTGCTTTTATCGTTATACTAGCTCTTATCAATGGTGTTCAGTTGTTTTTATACAATTCTAATACGAATACTATCAAGGAACAGACTACAACAATTTCTAATAATAAAGTTAAAATGGACAGTATGACTGTTCAGTTGGATAATTTAAAAAAGGAATTGCAGGCTAAATTACAGGAAATAGCAGCTTTGCAGGGAGATACCACTGCTTTACACGCACAAATCCTTGAGTTGGAAAAAGCTAAAAGAAGTTTGCAATATGTGAACAGCAATTGGCAACAAAAATACAACGCTGCTGTTGCTATCAGAGATGCTGCGGTTAGGGTGAGAGAAGATTCCGACAAAGAAATTGACCGACTTAAATTAATGTTAGCGCAACAAGATACTATCATTACTAAACAGAAATTTACCATTGTTGAGCGTGAAGATACTATCGCTAAAATTTCAAGAGAAAATAAGAAATTAGAAAAGAAAGTAGCACTAGCCTCTGTACTTAGAGCTGAAAGTTTTAAAGTAGAAGCATTGAATGCGAAAGGCAAAGTAGATGCGGAAGCTCCATTTAAAGCCAAAAAAATTGATAAGATTAAAGTGGATTTTTCTATAGGTGAAAATCTTGTAGCTGAAAAAGGAGGAAGAGATGTTTTCTTTCGTCTAATTGAACCAGACGGTTCAGCCTTGTTTGATTTGGCAAATGGTGGTGGTAGTTTTCAGGCAGACGGAAAAGAGGTGTTCTATACTATGAAACAAACTATTTTGTTTGAGAACAAAGGTCAAAGTGTTAAATATGAATATAAAAAAGGAAGCCCTTATAAGCCAGGTACTCACAAAGTAGAGATTTATTGTGAAGGCTTTAAAATTGGAGGTTCAAGCTTCTTAGTAAAATAAGTACCAGACACATATTTAAAATAAAAAATCCTGCCTGTAAAGCAGGATTTTTTATTTAAAGGCTATCTAAATGGTCTTAAAAATACTTTTCTTAATAATCATTTTTTGAGTTAAATTGCCAATAATTTAAGAGGAAAATGGGAGTATCTAAAGACGATGTATTAAAAGCCCTTGGCACAGTTCAGGAACCTGATCTGAAACAAGATCTGGTAACCCTCAATATGGTGAAAGACGTTGAGGTGAATGGGAATAAAGTAAGTTTTACAGTTGTGCTTACTACGCCTGCTTGTCCTTTGAAAGAACTTATCCGTTCGTCCTGTATAGCAGCGGTACAAAAAATAGACGCTTCTCTTCAAGTAACCGTCAACCTTACGGCTAATGTGACCTCCACGCGTTTGAATGGTCCTTTATTGCCAGGTGTAAAAAATATTATCGCTATTGGTTCAGGAAAAGGTGGTGTTGGTAAATCTACGGTAACAGCCAATCTTGCAATAGCACTCGCAAAGACAGGCGCTAGCGTGGGATTGATAGACGCCGATATCTTCGGACCTTCACAGCCTATCTTGTTTGACCTGGAAGACGCGCACCCTGCCGTGGTGCAAGAAAATGGGAAAAACTGGATCATTCCAATCGAACAATACGGTATAAAATTAATTTCTATTGGTTTTCTTGCTCCCGCAGAAAGTGCAGTAGTATGGAGAGGCCCAATGGCCAGCGCAGCCTTAAAGCAGTTTCTCGGCGATTGTAAATGGGGTGAGTTAGATTATCTTCTCATCGATCTGCCACCTGGAACAAGCGATATACACCTTACTTTGGTGCAAACAGTTCCCGTTACAGGTGCCATTATTGTGACCACACCTCAGAAAGTGGCAATAGCCGATTCTCAAAAGGGGGTTAGTATGTTCCGTCAGCCACAGATCAACGTTCCAATATTGGGTGTGATCGAAAATATGGCATGGTTTATACCTGAAGAACTTCCTGACCATAAATATTATATCTTTGGCAAAGATGGAGGCAAAGATATGGCTGAAAAAAATGATTGTCCATTGCTTGGTCAGATACCATTAGTGCAAAGTATTCGCGAAAGCGGCGATAGTGGAAGACCGAAAGTGTTAGACAACGATATCGTTGCAGAATCTTTTAAAATACTGGCAGAAAATGTAGCGCAACAAGTAGCAATTCGTAATGCTACCAAAGCAACTACAAAACCTGTCGAAATAAAATTATAATAATAGTATTGGAATTATAACAGTCCGTTTTGAGTTTAAAGATATATGGAAACAACGCTTTCGAAAAACGACCTTCTTAACAGAGTAGAAGAAGCTCTCAATACCATCCGCCCCTATCTTGAGGCTGATGGGGGTAATGTAAAATTACTCGATATATCAGACGATATGATCGTAAAATTAGAAATGCTTGGTAACTGTGGTTCTTGTCCTATGTCAGCCATGACGTTGAAAGCTGGAGTAGAAGAGGCCATTAAAAAAGAAGTTCCCGAAATAAGAGGAGTGGTAGCAGCAAATAATTAACAATTTTTGGAAAGTTTCAAGACTTTCCAAAAATTTAGTTCGAAATAATAAAAATACAGCATAATGAAAATCGGAATATTTTTCGGAGGCCAATCCAGAGAGAGAGAAATCTCCTTTGCAGGAGGGCGCACAGTATACGACAATCTGAATAAAAATTTATTTGAAGCCGTACCTGTATTTGTAGACAGTACAGGGAATTTCATTTTGCTGAACTGGCAATATATTTACAAAGGTACTATTCGTGATTTTTATCCTCCACACCAATATACTCCTCATTCTCCAAATGGGTTTCAAGTATACATGGAGTCTTTAAGTCAATTAAGTACTTCCGAACAGGCGAGAATAATAAGTTCGGTGGGAACCAGAATAGAGCCAAGAAGTTTTCAGAAATATTTTGATTTTGCTTTTCTGGCGTTACATGGTCCTTATGGGGAAGATGGAAATATTCAAGGGATTTTGGAGTGGTACAATATACCCTATAGCGGTTCGGGAATACTTCCTTCTGCTATTGGAATCAGTAAATCAGTACAACAGAGACTTCTTAAAAATGCAGGATTTAAAAGACCCAAAAATTTCAAGCTTACTAAAAAAGAGTGGTTCTCGAATTCTGATAAAGCGGAACTACTGCGAAGTTATAAAAACGAGCTTGGTCTCCCATTTGTAGTAAAAGCTCCTAATCAGGGGTCCTCTATCGGGATCAGTATTATTTCTGAGATTGATCTTAAGGAATTTATTTACGCTGTAAACAGAGCCTTCTTTTTACAACAAATAGAAAAGTCAGATTGGGATATTTTATCACACGAAGAAAAAGTACACTACCTGCGCACTCTTACGGATATCAGAGATGGTATAGGAATGCCGGTAATGGCGAATGACAGGCAGATTAATCACCCGGAAGAACTTTTGAATTATATAAACGAACAGTTTCATCAAAGTGAAATGACTGTTTATCTTGAAAGTCTGGACAACGAAGAAGAAATTCTTCTGGAAGCGTTTATAAAAGGCAAAGAATTTTCCTGTATTGTTATTCAGGATGAAAAAGGGAGTCCTATAGCGCTTCCTCCTACAGAAATTGTAAAAGGAAATGATTTCTTTGACTATCGTTCTAAATACTTACCCGGCATGTCGCGTAAAGTAACACCGATAGATTTGCCTATTGAACAAATTGAGAAAATAAGAACAGAGTGCGAAAAACTCTATAAAGAATTAAATTTTAATGTCTACGCCCGACTTGATGGTTTCATTAATTCAG
>JANYCO010000723.1 GCA_025360235.1 Cytophagales bacterium | reverse complement strand
CAACTCTGTAGCTTTCATTGGGGGAATGAATGGCATCTTCGTCGAGTCCAAAACCCATCAAAACCGTCTTAAGCCCTAATTCCTTTTCAAAAAGACTTACAATCGGAATGCTTCCTCCTGAGCGCATAGGGATAGGTGTTTTACCCCAAACTTCTTCAAAGGCTTTGCTTGCTGCTTTGTAGGCTATAGAGTCTGTTGGGGTCAGGGCCGGTTCGCCACCGTGGTGTGGTTTTACTTTTACGGTTACTCCTTTTGGAGCAATGGAAAGGAAATGTTTGGTAAACAATGCAGTTATTTTATCGGGATCCTGGTTAGGAACTAATCGCATAGAAATTTTAGCGGAGGCTTTTGAAGGGAGCACTGTTTTGGCGCCTTCACCAATGTAGCCACCCCAGATCCCATTGACATCCAGCGTAGGGCGGATGGACACACGCTCTAAGGTGTTGAAGCCACTTTCTCCGGAGACATCTACAATGTCCAATGCCTTTTTGTAGTCTTCAATCACAAAGGGTACACGGTTCAATTCTTTACGTTCACTTTCGGTGAGTTCTATAACGTCATTATAAAAACCGGGAATGGTGATGTGATTGTTTTCGTCTTTTAGCGAAGCAATCATTTCACAAAGAATGTTTACAGGATTTGCCACTGCACCACCATACATGCCCGAGTGCAAATCACGGTTTGGTCCTGTTACTTCTACCTCCACGTAGCTAAGTCCGCGAAGTCCTACACAGATTGAAGGAACTTCGTTGGAGAAGATACTTGTGTCGGAAACCAGAATTACATCTGCTTCTAATTTCTCTTTATTTCCTGCTATAAATTTCCCCAAATTATCTGAGCCCACTTCTTCTTCCCCTTCGATCATAAATTTCACGTTGCAAGGGAGGCCGGTGGTTTGCAACATCATTTCCAATGCCTTCAGGTGCATGTACATTTGGCCTTTATCGTCGCAGGCGCCGCGGGCAAAAATCTTTCCCTCTCTGATCTGTGGCTCAAATGGAGGAGATACCCAAAGGTTCAAAGGATCGGGAGGCTGCACATCATAATGGCCATAGACAAGTACTGTGGGAAGTTTTGGATCAATTATTTTTTCTCCGTAAACGATGGGGAAGCCTGCAGTCTCACAAAGTTCGGCATTAACAGCTCCAGCTTTCTGTAATTTCTCTTTTACAAATTCGGCTGTTTTTCTGAGATCGTCTTTGTGCTTGCTATCCGCACTGACAGAAGGGATGCGAAGCAGGTCGAATAATTCTGAAAGGAAACGTTCTTTGTGGGTTTCGATGTAGGGGTGCATTATAAATTATGAGTTTTTAATTATTTTAATTGAAGTGAGTAAATATAATAAAAAAACAACCTTGATATGGTCTAAATTCTTTCTGCCTCTAATGATTTTGCATTAAAGGTTTCATTTGTTATATTTGTTTAACATTTTTTACTTTTTCAATGTCATTTTTAGATTACGATGAACAATTCCAAATATCCGCTTAGAGCCGGAGAGAAATTATCAACTTATGAGTTTGTTAGCGAAGGGCCCAAAGGGAAAATCGACAAGATCATTCAGTTTACATTAACGAACTACTTTGATCTATACAATCTTGCATTTGGTGATAAGCACAAAATTACTGGACAAATAAACGATAAGTCGGTTTCAAACAATAGTGACAGTGAAATGATTTTGGCAACAATTGTTTCTGCGGTTTATACTTTTACAGATATTCATCCTGAGGCTTGGATTTATGCAACCGGTAGTACACAATCAAGAACAAGACTTTATCGAATGGGAATAACGAAATACTTGGAAGAGGCAAAACGTGATTTTGAAATTTTTGGACAAGTTGACAAAAATTGGGAGCCTTTTAAGAAAAATACGGAATACAAAGCATTTTTAGTTAAACGAAAAAATTAGTATATTTACACTATGTCACCGGTAAAAAAAATAAAAAATAACCTAGTTAAGATTGATAAATCGTTAAACAAATACGATAATGTTGTTTTGTTTCCTGAAAAGGTAGAGAAGGCCAATGAAATGTTACGGACAATTGGACTTCCTGAAATTCAAAAAAAGGGAATTCATCCAACAAAATAATTTCTTAGTGTCTATTTTTTAACATTCAAGGATAGTCTCTTTTTATAAATCGAATGTCCATCCAAATTAACGTTCATGATCACATCTTGTTTGAAGACCCATTTATCATGGTGCTCAACAAACCAGCCAGTCTTATGGTAGAGCCAGACCGGAATGGGTATCCAAATTTATTGCAACAAGTGCAGAAGTACATCAGAACTTCTATTTATCCTGACAAAAATGTATATGCTCAGCACATTCATCGTCTTGACAGGCCTGTAAGTGGGATTGTTTTATTTGCCAAACAAAAAACAGTCTTAAAAAATCTGAGTGAGCAATTTGCGGAACGGAGGGTGAAAAAGTATTACCAGGCCATGACGGAATCTGCTCCTGGGATTTTGAAGGGAAGACTTGAAAATTATTTGAGGAAGGAAAAGAAAAAAGCGGTAGTGGTGGAAGAAACCGCATTGGGTGCGGAGAAGGCTGTGCTGGACTATAACGTGGAAAGGATTTCTGACAACAGATTTTTGTGGAACATAGAGTTGCATACGGGTAAGTACCATCAGATTCGTACCCAGTTGGCAGCCGTTGGCAGTCCGATAATAGGAGACCAGTTGTATGGATCTGCTATAGAGTACAAGCCTGATTCTATTATGCTTCATGCATACAAGCTGGTGCTGCATCATCCGGTGACGGGAGAGGAAATAACGGTGGTGTCTGAACCGGGATTTTAATAAGACAGAAAAGATCGGCAAGATTTTTTATGATCAAAAACCAAATTCCATTTCCTGTGCTATTTTTTCCGCTAAGTGTTGTTGGTGAAAGGCAATGAATTCCCGGTTGTTTCCATAAAAGGGTTTTAAGTAATCTATTTTTAGTACAGCTGATTTTTGATGATACAGTGCTTGGTAAGAACTGTGAGACCAGGAATCGAGATCTTTTACTAACCCGTGATGAATAGGATTGTTATGGATATAATGCAACGTATTGATCAGATAATCTCTGTCGGTGATTTCTTTTTTCTTGAAATTGGGAATAAACAAGCTCCCCATTCTGTGGTAGGAAATGTTGTAAGCTTTGGCGTAGGAGTTGAACAAGTTGCTGAATTGTTGTGAGAGCATTGTTTCGAGATCGTTGGGTAGGGTATATCTTTTTAGTTTTCCAATGCGTTCAAAATAATTTGCCAGTTCTTCCAGCTTCTTTATGCGGAGGAGAAAATGGAAATGATTTGGAATAAGACAATAGGCATAGGTATTGGCAATGGGACTAATGTATTTTGAAAATCTTTTCAGGAAGAAATAATAATTCTTTTCCTGGCGGAATAAGCGTTCGCTGCCATTGGCGCGGTTGTATACATGGTAAAAGGTATTTGGGGTCATAATAAGAAAAATTAAAAAGTTAAAAGCTAGGTGAAGGTAGGAAGTTTAGGGGAGATTAGCAAGACCGTCGCCGCTAAACCTTCACGGTTGTCTCACGGATGTCGGGGAAGATTGTTATTGTGTGGTTGTTAAGTGGGCTAACCG
>JANYCO010000715.1 GCA_025360235.1 Cytophagales bacterium | reverse complement strand
CTCAAAAAGAGTTGGATGCCGTCCTTTCTGAAACCAATAACCTTGCAAAAGAGATTGGAAACTTGATGAAAAGCGGCAAAAAGGACGAAGCCGAAAAACTGAAAATTACTAACGCTGAATTAAAAGAAAAGGCAAAAATACTTTCCGATAAATTGACTCCTTTAGAAGAAGAGCAAAACAATGTACTGCTAAGACTACCCAATTTACCGCACGCATCAGTACCGGAAGGCAAAACACCTGAAGAAAATATAGCCGTACTCGAATGGGGTAAGACTCCTGCGCTGCCTGTCGATGCACTCCCTCATTGGGACCTGATAAAAAAATACGACATTATTGATTTCGAATTAGGAAATAAAATAACCGGTGCAGGATTTCCGGTATACAAAGGAAAAGGGGCCAGGCTGCAAAGAGCCCTGATCAACTTCTTTCTTGACGAAGCAACCAGTGCAGGATACAGAGAGATTCAACCCCCCATTCTAATCAATCAGGATTCTGGTTATGGCACTTGTCAGCTGCCGGACAAAGACGGGCAAATGTATTTTATGAACGAGGATAAATTATACCTCATTCCTACTGCCGAGGTACCGATTACCAATTTATACCGGGATGTCATTTTAAAAGCCGAAGACCTTCCCGTAAAAAATGCCGGATACACCCCTTGTTTTCGTAGGGAAGCAGGCTCATGGGGTGCAGATGTGCGTGGACTGAATCGTTTACACCAATTCGACAAGGTGGAGATTGTACAAATTTCAAAACCGGAAAACTCCTATGAACTATTGGAGGATATGAAAAAGCATGTTCAGGGACTTCTTGAAAAACTTGAACTTCCCTATCGTATTCTTCGCCTCTGTGCAGGTGACATGAGCTTTGCCTCAGCGTTAACATTTGATTTCGAAGTATATTCTGCCGCACAAAAAAGATGGCTGGAAGTAAGCTCAGTAAGTAATTTTGAAACCTTTCAGGCCAACCGATTAAAATTACGCTATAAAGTAGATGGTAAAACCCAATTGCTGCATACGCTAAATGGCAGTGCTATGGCTCTACCGCGTATTGTGGCGGCTTTATTGGAAAATAACCAAACACCGGAGGGAATTAAGCTTCCACAAGCTATCTCTAAATACGCAGGCTTTGATTTGATTAACTAACTTAAATAATTACGAATTACGATAGTTTCCGTAATTCGTAATTGACTTTACTCTTTCTTCCGATTCTTATCAAACCACCGCTTCTTTTGGTCTTTTACTGAAGCACCTGATTTTTTGCTGGGACTGGAATTGCTGTTTCGATTATGTCTTCCTTGCGGTTTTGCTGAGGGTGTGGAAATCGCACCGGTAAAGGGAAAGGGATGCCCTTCTATTACTGGAATTTTTCTTCCGATTAATTTTTGAATATCGGCTAAATATTCTTTCTCTTCTGCATCGCAAAAGGAAAAAGCGATTCCGTTTGCTCCGGCTCTTCCTGTTCTGCCTATGCGGTGCACGTATGTTTCAGGCACGTTTGGCATTTCAAAATTGATCACATGAGAAAGACTGTCAACGTCAATACCTCTGGCGGCTATGTCTGTCGCGATGAGTACGCGGGTCTTTCCTGTTTTGAAATTATTCAATGCATTCTGACGGTTATTCTGCGATTTATTTCCGTGAATAGCTTCTGCTTTAATATTTTCTTTCAGTAAGTCTTTTACTACTTTATCTGCGCCGTGTTTTGTTCTGGTAAACACCAATACACTTTTTATTGCTTCATCTTTCAATAGATGAAGCAACAAACCTTTCTTTTTGTCTTTGTCTACAAAATAGATGGCTTGCTGAATGGTCTCTGCTGTAGACGAGACAGGGGTAACTTCTACTTTAGAAGGATTTACTAAAATCGTATCCGCCAGTTTTACGATAACAGGAGGCATGGTTGCAGAGAAAAAAAGCGATTGTCTTTTTGCCGGTAATTTAGTGATCACTTTTTTTACATCGTGCACAAAACCCATATCCAACATACGATCTGCTTCGTCGAGTACAAATATTTTTAGATAACGAAGATCAATAAATCCTTGGTTCATTAGATCCAACAATCTGCCGGGAGTAGCGATAAGAATATCCACTCCCGCTCTTAGTGCATCGGTTTGTGCTTTCTGAGATACACCACCAAAAATAACGGTGCAGCGCTGAGAAGTATATTTACCGTAAGATTGAAAACTATCTTTGATCTGAATGGCGAGTTCTCTTGTTGGAGTAAGGATCAATGTTTTGATTGCTATCTTTCCTTTTTCAGAACCCGCATCGGCTTCTAAAATTTGGAGGATAGGTATTGCAAAGGCCGCTGTTTTACCTGTACCCGTTTGAGCACAACCCAGAAGATCTTTTCTTTTTAATACAATTGGGATAGCTTGTTCTTGAATAGGAGTTGGCGTTTCATAGCCTTCTGCTTTGAGAGCCTTCAAGATTGGCTCTATTAAATTTAATTCCTGAAAAGTCATTTGTTATTTGATTGGAATGCGTTTA
>JANYCO010000712.1 GCA_025360235.1 Cytophagales bacterium | reverse complement strand
AATTCTGAAGATAACTTAATCCGTAACCCTTATAAATAAGCCCTATTTTGCCACCACCTTTATGTAAGGGAACATAGATTAATTGCTTGCCAAGTTCATTTTCATTTCCCTGAGGTACTTTCTCGTTGGTAGATAAAATATAATCGTAGTGAACTCCTATATCAATTTTTAGTCTATTAAAATTCAAAACCATATCAGCTGAATTCTCTATACCTCTTGACCATACTTTTAATACGTTTCTTGGTATCCAATAATTTCCATTGGGCACCCACATAATCCAATTATCAATATTTCTGTTAAAAACAGTAGAAGAAAAATTAAATTGAGCAAGTCTGCTAATTTTTGTACTACAACTATCCCGAGCACAATCTTTAATTTTATGAATAAAATTAAATCCGATCTCCTCCGACCAGCCTTGTTCCGGCAAAAGATTTATATTTCCCCCAGGAGTCCAATAGAGATCATTGAAGGTAGGCAAACGGTAATTTCTACTAACGTTTGATTTAAGAACTACTCTTTTAGCCAACCATAGATCTGCTCCTGCAAAAGGCATAATGGGAACCATAAATAATTTCGAATAGCGTGAACCCGCTATTACTTCTTTTCTTGCCCCAATATTCACCTTGAATTTATTTTTCTTACCGGAATATTTTAAAGAACCAAAAAGTGCCGTTCTGTTTTGATAAGGCATTCCTTGGTAATTATCTACTTTCGCTGTGCTATAAGTATTATTAATACCAACATTCAACAAAGCATATTTTAGTAAAGAAAATTTCGTTTCCGCCTCTGTGATCTGACAAATAGAATGATTATAAGAATCGATATTTTTGGAAAGTTCGCGATACAACAAATGCTCATCAAAATAAGCTGCCCGGACGTTCCAGGTGGACAAAGATCTGGAATGTTGCCATTCGGAAGAGATGCGTGTAAACCAATCTTTTTGGATTGCATCAGAAAAATTAACCAACATGGTCGGTGGAATTTCTCTTTGACTGTTTTGCTGCCAAAGCCTTATACTCAACTGATCTCTCTTACTCAGTTTAAAATAATTATCCGACATATAGCCATATTGCTTTAGTGTAGCATTGGATTGTGTTGTTTTTGGTTCACTAAACTGAGCAGTGTTTAAAAAAGGAAAATTATTTTTGGCTTCGTTGTAAAAGCCTTTTATAGAAATGATATAGTTCTTTTTACTTAATGAAACAGCGCCAATCTGAGAACTACTTCCAAAGCTTCTATAACTTGATCCATAACGTAACATTAACCCATTATTATAGGTAGGTTTATTGTCCAAATGAATTGAACCAGAAACAGAACCACTCCCCCACATCGCACCGCAACCGCCAAACTGAACTTTCACCTGATCTACCAGTGAGACTGGTACCAATGCCAGATCCAGCACACCATTCATTGGACTTTGCAGATTAAATCCATTCCACAAAACAGAAGTCTGGGAAGCTCCTGCTCCTCTGAAAGAGGTAGTGGATAAACTTCCTAAGCCATACGATTTAATATAGATGTTGGAATTTTGTTCTAATAGTGCAGAGAGATTAGTATGTCTGTAACGGTCTTGAGTAGCCGAATCCGTTTTATACGTTTTTACACCGGCATCAAACTCTGTAAGTCTGGTACCAAAAACGATTACCTCTTTAAGGGTAACAACTGAATCGTTTACCATTTTTTGAGCATACAGAACTGTATTGCCAAGCAACAGTAATAGAATAACAGAAAAGTAAGAATAGCTCTTTTTCTTTGTCAATTTTTCTCAGCTTTTTTTCCCGAAAGCGTTAAATGAATATGAACAGTTCTGGCAGGTCTCCTGACTTTCTTCTTTTGTGCTTGCCTTCCCATAGCGCCTAGCGCCACAGTGGCGGGGATGCACAAAAACGAATGAAGATTACAGTTGCGGGTACAGTTCCGGTTTTTCACCGGCATTCCCTTTTCATTTCGGTCGTATACCGAAAACCAAATCTGGAACAAAGGTAGAGGAAATAGTTTAGAAACAAAAGTTAAAATTATAAAGTTGAAAATTTGAGGACTATGAGGTTTTATTTTCCTTTTTTAAGACTCTTAAGCGACAATTGCATATTGGATCTAAATTACTATTTTTGATTATAGACATTGAATCCAATATGAAAAAATTAACGGTTCTCTTTTTTCTCAACTTATTTTATTACGATTTCACTTTAGCACAGGATTCGACAAAATCGAAATGCTATCACCCATTAATCATTTCAATTTTT
>JANYCO010000566.1 GCA_025360235.1 Cytophagales bacterium | reverse complement strand
CAAAATATAAAAACGATACATTTAAAAAATCATGTAGTCTTCCTTGTGAAAAACTGCAATAAGGAGGCGTTTGGCCTTTTAATTCAGCTGAACCACTAGCAAAAATTGTATCATTATAATATGAGGTAAAATAATAATTTCCAAAACCTTCATAATTGTAATTATGAACATGTCCTCCATTAGAAATTGAAATAATCTGTTTATATAAATATACGCTATCTATTGAGCTTGAGGCGGAATCTTTATAAATCCAATAAGAATGTATAGGGAATAGAGTATATGCTTTAAATTTTTTGTCCGTATAATACGTAGGCCTATTTTGATCTTTCTTTGGATGGTGACAAGAAGATCCAATACTTAAAAAGAAAATAAGCACTATTATAAAATTGACTATTCGCCTGTCCCCCTTTTCAATAGCCTCACTAATAAATAGTATGATAGTTTTCATAAAATTAGTTCTTTACTATTTTTATAATTTTAACTTCCTCTCCTATTTTAATATAAGCTACATAAAAACCAGATGGGGCTGGAAGTACGAGTTTCTGCTCTTCATTTAAAGAAATATTTTTATTTTCCTAAACAACCCTGCCACTTATATCTAGCAATTCAATAGAGGCATTTGAGTATTGACTGCTGACTAGGATAAAGATACACCTTATTCTGCTACAGATATAAGTTCCGCTTTTTAGTTTCGATAGACACGAACAAAGGAGAAGATTACTTTTTAATCGTATTCATTTCCCTTCTATTTTAATTAGCATTCTCATTGCAATTAAAGCCAACCTTAACTACCATAAGTGTCAGTTTATTATCGCCCATTGAAAAATAAAATTCCGCTTTTCGTCTAAAGGCTTTGTCGTCTTTATTATAGATATCTAAAATCAGTCGCATTGAAAGTTGATAGTCCAATGACGCATAAGGATCTGCTTGTTTGTCTGTGGGAGGATTTCCTTCTGTAGCTTCGTATTTAGAACGGAAAGCCTCTTCTATTATTCCAGGTGTGTGTGTAAGCACAACTACAGTAGTGGCGCGAGGCTTTTTCAAATCACAAGCCATAACATCCACTTGATCGATCACTTGGACCTTAAGCATTTCTGGTTTCGCCGCACGAATTACCTCGCGCAAATCGGCAAGTGCATCCGGCCCAGGCCCATCACCACCATCCAACTGTGCCATCGATGTTCCCTGGTCTATCGATTTGTTGTAATCACCAACAAGGTATATTTCATAAACACCTGTTTTTTTATCTATGTATTTTGCATCAAATTTGTCCCACCTATTATCCGAATCCGATTTGAAAGCTTCAACGATCATTGCCATTGCATCGTCAATATTATCTGTTGGGGGAGCCACCGCATTTGATTTGGTCCCAACAGTATCTGAAGGGACTTTCATAGTATCTTTAGATACTGCTGCTGCTGTATCAGCAGGAGTTTCTTTGTTAGAAGTGTCTGAACCTCCACAGGAAACAAGTAAGGATAAAATTACAAGACCGGATAAATATTTTTTTTGCATAACAATTGGGTTAGATTAGAATTCTTTTTCTTATAAACATTTATAAAATATATGAATATTTTTTCAAAAATCAATAATTATTGATTTTTGGGCGAAAAATCCTTACCCTCTCAGTACTCAGGAATAAAGACGGGCTTGTCCAATTCCTCAAGAAATCGCAAAGCAATGGAAGTGAATGGAACATTGGAATCATAAATTGGAACATGGTCCCCACCAGGAATAATCCATAAGGAGGCATTCGGTATGGAACGGGAGATGCTTACTGGAATTTCAACCGGGAAAAAATTGTCTCGGTCACCATGTACAATGAGGGTACGAGCGGTAATGGTGGAGAGACTTTGTGCAGTGAAATTCATATCGTCATAGTTTTCATGGAACGCGTTGAACTGTGCAATGAGTTGACGAATCTGTTCATCACCGCGTTTTGCACATTCCTGATACATTTCTCGCACTTCTTGGGGCATGGTAATAAACGAAGCTCTGCGCATAATGGTCCTTGCCTGATCCGGGAAGTAAGAAGTGGTACTAATTAATACCATGGAATCTATGCGCTTAGGTTGGCTTGTTGCCATGTGCAGTAGCGCCATCCCGCCAGAACTCATCCCCATAGCGGAGAATCGATCAATACTTAATTTTTCAAGCAAGAGGAATACATCATTCGCTGCTTCCCGATGTGTAAACTTGTTATCAGGATTGGTGGAGTGGCCATGGCCACGCAAATCTATAACGATTAGTCTGTAGTGTTTGGAGAGTTCGGCAGTAAAGGGATGCCAGTTTTGAG
>JANYCO010000559.1 GCA_025360235.1 Cytophagales bacterium | reverse complement strand
ATTCCTGGGCAGGCATTCTTTCTCCTGAAACGTATAATGAATTTTCGCTTAAATACATTACTCAAATTTGTGATGCATTGCAAGATGTCCCAATGACTGTCTTTGCCAAGGGTGCATTCTTTGCAAGAAAAGAGATGGGACAACTCAATTGTCGTACAATTGGGTTAGATTGGAACATGGGCATTGCAGAATCAAGGGCGATCATAGGTGCAGATAAAACATTACAGGGGAATTTAGATCCTTGTATTTTATATGCCTCCAACGAAGAAATAAAAAAACATACCAAATCTATGCTCAAACAATTTGGCTCAGGGAAACATATTGCTAATCTTGGGCACGGTGTATATCCGGATACAAGTGTAGATAAGGTGAAGTGTTTTATTGAGACGGTGAAGAATTATCGATTTGATAATTTGGTGATTTGATGATTGATGAATATAACAGATGTCTAAAGAGCGATTTGCAAAAAATATAAGTATTAGTAACAAACGGGCTAAATTCGAATACAGCTTTATAGATACCTATATTGCCGGTATTGTTTTGTCTGGCACAGAAATTAAATCTATTCGTCAGGGTAATGTAAACTTGCAGGATGCTTTTTGTGTTTTTGTTGGTGAAAAATTAGTAGCAAAAGCCATCAATATTTCCGCATACAAAGAAGGGACTCACTTTAACCATGAATCAAAAAGAGACCGGATACTTTTGCTGAAAAAACAAGAGATGCGCAAGCTCATGGAAAAGTCGGAAGAGAAGGGATTAACAATAACGGTTTCAAAACTTTTTATAAACGACCGAGGCTTTGCAAAACTCGAAATTGCTTTAGCCAAAGGAAAAAAACTCTACGACAAACGCGAAGATATAAAATCCCGTGATGTAGATAGAGATATGAGAAGAGAGCTGGGTAAATAATTCAAAACTCTTACGGAATAGTCTCTTCACAATACCTTAAATTCAATCCTTCTATTCTTGGCTCTGTTTTCCTCACTGGAGTTTGGTACCATAGGTTTTGTTTCACCATATCCTTTGAATTTTAATCGCTTTGCCTCGACACCAACATTAATCAGATAATCGTAGACCGCTTTTGCTCTTTTTTGTGAAAGATCCATATTGGCTGGATCAGAACCAACATCGTCGGTATGCCCACCTAATTCAATAGACACAGAAGGATTTAAATTTAAGAACGCGACAATACTTTCGATTTCTGTAGTTGATTTTTCTTCTAACTCATAAGAATTATTGGCAAAGAAAATATTATTCAAAACCACAGAAGCTCCAGCTTTTATTGGAGTTAATGCAATGTCTAACGTCAAAGGATTAAAAACTGTAGGATTTTTATAGTCGAAAAAACTACTCGAAAATAAATATCCTTCTTTGCTGACATTGAGCGAATATTCACAACCCTCTGTGAGTACCAACATATATCCACCCGTCACAGGATCTGATCCTACCTGTTGTTTGATTTGATTTGTTTTAATGTCTACCAATTCTACTTTAGCTGATAATTTATTTTTTGTTACCGCATCGTAAACTGTCCCTTTTGCAAAAGTACTTTTGTCTTCTTCCTGAAGTTCTTTTGGAATATCAAATTCATAAAGCAAAGAAGAAGATTTTAGACCATCTTTTTTTTCGTAGATGTAATAATATCCTTTCAATCCGTCTACTGTAACAAACAAGGTTCCATCATTGTCTGCCGTATTAAGGGGATATCCAAGATTTTTAGGATAAGACCATTCATTGCCTTTTTTCTTTGTATAAAAAACATCATACCCTCCCATGCCCGGCAAAGTATTAGAGCAGAAATATAGTGTATTTCCGTTGGCATGAATAAAAGGGTTATTTTCATTTCCTTTTGTATTGATATCAGGTCCCAAATTCTGGGCCTTTGACCATGTGCTGTTTTGCATCAGACGTGAATACCAGAGATCATAACCTCCATAGCCTCCAGGACGTTCGGAACAAAAATAAAGTATTCGACCATCTGCTGAGATAGAAGGTTCAGAATCCCAGGAACCAGAATTTACATCGCGTCCCATGTTCAATGGTTCACTCCACGTCTCTCCTTCTTTGTAGGAAATATAAATATCACATCCACCTATTACATCAGGACGGTTGCAAGCAGCAAAAACGAGTGTTC
>JANYCO010000557.1 GCA_025360235.1 Cytophagales bacterium | reverse complement strand
ATCAAAAGAATAAATTGTAATTTTTTTATTTATTTGTTGTGAATTACCAACGAATATGTTTTTAATTACGTAATATTTCTATATATTTGTCAGAAGGTCTTTTTAGGATTCAGGATTAAAAGTATAAAAGAATATGAACGGGTTATCAAAAATAGTGTTATTGTCATTTTTATTTTCCTTTTTCTTAGTGTTAAATATTAATGCTCAAGGATTCAATGCAAAATACAAGTATTGGAGTATTGGAGGAACAGTAAATACCATGAACTATGTAGGAGAATTGGATCCGGGTCCTAGTTTTCTTAGTCCAGGTATCAAATTTACCAGATACAATTTTGGTGCTGCGGTAATGAGAAGACTTGGTTCCAGGGTTTCTGTAAGAGGGACTTTTTCTTATGGTAGAATTGGTGGAAATGATTTTGTAAACTCTAGTTATTCAACAAAAGGCGGAGCCCATGCAGACATTAATAGAAAATCAAGAAACCTTGAATTTTTCAATAATATATTTGAACTTAAAGGAGATGTAGTAATTGACTTTATTGAGCATAGAGGTAAGTATCAAAAAAGACCTGATTTTGTACCGTACATGTTTGTTGGGTTGGCTTATTTTCATCATAACCCAAAGGCCAGAGCTGACTTAGGTCTAGGTGGCGGAGAGCAGGTATATAAGTTAAGAGATTATCATACTGAAGGACAAGGTACACATATAGGCGGAGCCTCTAAACCATATGCTTTAAATCAAATAGCCCTTCCAATAGGATTGGGTATGAGGTATAAATTAAGCAAACAATTAGACGTAGCATTTGAAATTGGTTGGAGATTTACAACGACTGATTATTTAGATGATGCTGGTGGCAAGTATGTTGATGCACAGCAATTATACGCTGCAACTGGAAGTATGGAATCTGTAATTCTTGCTAATAAGTCTGAATTATTGTCAACTGATCCTGCTTTTGATGGTATGCTTCATACTACTACTACTGTTAACGGAAAACCGTTCACAACATTAGGCGATGATAAAAGTGGAAGTACACACAGAGGTGATACCAAAGGTAGAAGAGATGCCTATATCATAACAGGTTTTCACTTAATGTATATTATCCCATCTAAGGTAATTTGTCCTAAGTTCAGATAATTATATAATAGAATTGGCAAAATAACGTTATCTTTGCATACTGTTTTAAGTTAGTATGCAACGTTTTAAATATAAATACTTTAAAAAAACAGGAAAGATTTATCTTCCTGTTTTTTTATTTTTAAGCCTTGGGTTACCAATTGTTTCAATGGCTCAAAATCAAGGTTTTGGTGTAGGGAAGCATGAATTTGGAGTAGGCCTAGGAGGTTTTAATTACACTGGTGAAATAAATCAACGTTATAATTTTGTAAACTACAGACCAGGAGGGATGGCCTTTTACCGTTACAATTCTGCCAACTCTATTACCTCATTCAGATTAGGATTTTCTATAGGTCAATTGTCAGGCTCCGAAACCAAATCTAAAGAAGTTACAGCAGCAATTAGAGGTGCAAGTTTTAAATCTAATATTACCGAGCTTTCTCTAATGGGAGAATACAACTTCATTAATTACAGACACAAAAAACAATTAATCAGATTTTCTCCTTACCTGACTGGAGGCTTTGCACTTTTTACAAGTGGTACAGCAGCAGTTACTACTAACTCTAAAGCAGAAATGTCAAATAATTCAAGCGGAATAAATTTTGCAATTCCTTTTGGGTTGGGTGTTAAATTTATCCTTAGTCAAAACTGGAATCTAGGGACTGAATTTGTGGCAAGGAAAACATTTACAGATTATATTGATGGAATTAGTAATGCATATATTGGAAAAAAGAGTACAGGAAACCCGTTAGATAATGATTGGTATTACTATACAGGCCTAACTCTAAGCTATACCATTTATAAAGTAAAATGCCCTCAGAAACTAGGGGAATAATATTTGAGGTGAATTTTTATTAAGGATTTCCTTTCGTAGATTTGCCCTCTTGTAAATTGACTATTAATGAGTTTGATTGAAACAATTGATAAAAGCAGGATACCTGAGCACATTGCCATTATAATGGATGGAAATGGGCGGTGGGCGAAGAAAAAAGGTGCTTTAAGAATCTTCGGCCACCAAAATGCGGTAAAATCTGTGAGGGATGTTATTGAGGCTGGCGCAGAATTAAATATTAAATACATTACACTCTATGCTTTTTCAACCGAAAACTGGAGTAGACCAAAGGAAGAAGTTAATGCATTAATGGAGTTGTTGGTTTCTACTTTGCGTTCTGAAATAAATGAGTTACATAAGAATAATATAAGACTGGCTACTATTGGCAACATTAATGATTTACCAGTAATATGTCAGCAGCAACTTCAGGAATCAAAAGATATTACTTCTAAGAATACGGGGCTTACTTTAGTTCTGGCACTTAGTTATAGCGGTAGATGGGAAATAATGGAGGCTATAAAAAATATCTCCAGTCAGGTAAAACAAGGCTTGTTATTGCCTGAAGAAATAAACGAAGAATTGGTTTCTGCAAATCTGACAACAAAGAATATTCCTGATCCTGAATTATTAATTCGTACCAGTGGCGAAATGAGGATAAGCAATTTTCTGCTTTGGCAGATTGCCTACTCAGAATTGTACATTACAGAAGTGTTGTGGCCGGATTTTAGAAAACAACATTTGTATGAAGCCATAATCGACTACCAGAAACGAGAAAGAAGATTTGGGAAAACAAGCGAACAAATAGACAGTAGCAGAAAATAAATGAAGAAGTTTTTAAGTGTTATTTTAAGTGTTTTATTTTCTGCAGTTGCTTTCGGACAAAGGTTAGGAGGAGATTATCAAAGTCCTACCGAATATATTCTTGGAGGAATAACCGTTGAGGGTGTTCAGTTTTTGGACCCTAATGCGATAAAATCAATAGCAGGTCTTAAAGAGGGAGATAAAATTAATATTCCAGGAGATCAAATCAGTACAGCCATAAAAAAGATATGGGACCAGGGACTTATCGGAGATGTGGAGGTAATTATAGACAGGATAGAAGGGAATCTACTGTTTTTAATTTTTATTTTGAAGGAAAGACCTCGTTTGTCAAATTATGTGTTTAATAAAGGAGTTAAAAAGGGAGAAAGAGAAGATCTCCTTGAAAAGATTGATCATACACGAGGTACTGTAGTTAACGATGCAATGATCAAAAATGCTCAAAAAAGAATCAGGAATTTTTACCTTGAGAAAGGGTATTACAATACAGAAGTTTCTATTCTTCCCGTAAAAGACTCTTTGCTCGATAATAATATTTTTCTAAAAGTAAATGTAAGCAGGAAGAAAAAAGTAAAAGTAAAAAATATTTTCTTTCACGGTTTGGAGTCAATTGATGCTGCCACCTTGAAGAAAAAAATGAAGAAAACAAAAGAGAAAAAACTCCGTAATTTTTTCGCCTCTTCAAAATTTATTGGAAAACAATACAATGCCGACAAAGAAAAGCTGATAGAATATTACAATGCCAAGGGTTATAGAGATATGACAATTCTCAAAGATACGGTTTCTGTTTTCAAGAAGAATAAAATCAATTTAGATATTTATATCGAAGAAGGAAAAAAATATTATTTCAGAAACATATTCTGGAAAGGTAATTATATATATACCACCAGGGTCTTGGATAGTATTCTTGGAATAAAAAAAGGTGCTATTTATAATTCTGATGTCCTACAGAAAAAATTAAACTATAATCCAACTGGTCTGGATATTAGTTCTCTTTACCTTGATAATGGTTATCTGTTCTTCAGTGTAGACCCTGTAGAAGTAATAGTGGACGGCGATTCAATAGATATCGAAATGAGGATATACGAAGGTAAGCCTGCTATCATTGATAAAATCACAATCAGTGGCAATACAAAGACGCATGATCATGTTATCCTGCGAGAGTTACGGACGGTGCCAGGAGACAAGTTCAGCAGATCTGATCTTATTCGTTCTCAACGAGAACTTTCAACATTGGGGTATTTTGATCCTGAAAAAATTGATATCAATCCTGTTCCCAATCAGGCGAAAGGAACCGTAGATATTCATTATAAAGTAGAAGAAAAACCAAGTGACCAGATTCAACTTTCAGGTGGTTGGGGTGGTGGTTCCAAAAGATCTGCTTATGGATATGGTGGGTTAACCGGTACCCTAGGTTTGGTATTTAATAATTTCTCGTTAAGAAATATTTCTAAATTTAATACTTGGGATCCACTGCCCTCAGGAGATGGACAGAGACTTAGTATTAACTTTCAATCCAACGGGCAGCGTTATCAAAATTATTCGGCATCGTTTATGGAACCTTGGTTCAGAGGAAGAAAACCAATCTCTTTTTCTGTTAGCGCCAACCATTCCAATAGTAATAGTTATAATTATACTACTACAAAATACGATCAACACCTTGACATTACCAGCTTGAGTTTGGGCCTTGGAAGAAGGTTGAAAAGGCCAGATGACTATTTTACTTTAAATAATAGCCTTACCTATTCCTTATACCATTACAGAAATTATAAAAACTATAGCAGAATTGGTATCGATACAGGTTATTCAAATAACATCGCATTTACTACTACGTTATCAAGAAATAATATCGATGAATTTAATTTTCCAACCAAAGGCTCAAGTATTGCGCTTACGTTATCGCTTACACCACCTTATTCGCTTTTTAATAATATAAATTATTCAGACCCGAATTTAAAACCTGCAGAAAGATTCAAATTTGTCGAATATCATAAATGGGGATTTGACAGCGATTGGTACGCGACATTAATAGCAGGAAAGAAAAGACATTTGGTGCTTCGGGC
>JANYCO010000551.1 GCA_025360235.1 Cytophagales bacterium | reverse complement strand
AAAAATATGGCTATGATATACTTAAAGGGAGAATAACGATTACAAATTACTCATCAGAACTTGCAACAGTAATAAAAAAGTATATTGACGATTTTAAAAATACAACACGAATAACACATGATGATTTATAGATAAATTTTGCGTTACTCTAAATTAACAAAAAGGACTGGATGTAAATTCAGTTCTTTTTGTTAATTTAGAGACAATAAACTACTTGTTGGTAGAAACACCCAATGCAAGGACTCAAACCTCTACCAATGTATAAAAAAAATATCCTTACACTCTCATTTCTATTTTTATTTAGTCTCTTTACGAAAGCACAAAATAAACAATTAATCGATGTTTATTGGAGTATTGGGCATATGAAAAATGATTCGCTTGAAGACCTCTCGTATAAACTTCTTCAATCAATCTCTCAGGATAAGATTCAGGGCTATGATAGTTCTGGAAACTTAATGACTAAAAAACAAATAGAAAAAAGAATCAACCCTGAACTTATTAAACATATCGATATAACTATCCCTGAAATCACTGGAATTATTCTCGTTGGGGATTATTCCATATTAGACGAAGTCGATTCCAAATACTCTTCGGAAACTTTGGTTAAAATGGTTTTAAATGGAGAAAATATTGACAAGCTGATTAAATTCAAAAAAAGGAAACCATTCGAATCTACCCGATTGAAAATTGGCATTTTTGAAAAAATTGAATTAGACACCTTATCCATATTTCAAAAGGGAGATATTAAATATATTCGGTTAATAATTCCAGCTATGTATGCCATTTCAAAAAAAGACGAATTGCTTTGTCAATTAAAATACGAAGATTTCAATAAGCTCAATTTGCCTAAAGAACAAAAAAATATTTCAGAAAGAAAATTTATTATCTGTTCTTGGGATTCAGATATTCTTGTTGTCTTTAACGACAAAATTGAAAGCAGGTTTTCCGAAAAAAGAAAACCTGGCGAAGAGGTGTTGGACAAGGGAATGTTAGATTTATCGATTTTTAAATTTTTCAAAAACCATATTAAATTATTTAACCCTTTAGGAGGGAAAATGTACGATTACAAGTAATATGACAGTATAGAGCAAGAGCAACAGTATTGAGAATTTCTTGTAACTATACTTAACTCTATCTCTACCACCACCCCTTCTTTTTCTCTTCGGTCTTTTTTAAATAATCCTTAGCTTCTTGTCTTAGTGAATTATCACGGTCTGCTTTGTCGAGTATGGTTTCATAATACTCCCGGGCAGAGGCAATATCTTTTTCTTTATCACACATTCTTGCCAGATCAGCGATGGCGTATAAATAATAGTTTTGATTTGTAGCTTCTGTCTGTTCGGCGAAGGCGATTGCTTTTTTATAATACTCTTTCGACTTCTCTTGATTGCCAGCTGATTTGTATAATTTTCCCAGAAAAAAACTTGCATATCTTCCACTGGTAGCTTCATACCCTGGCATTCCAATATTGATCTTGTATATAATATTATCTGAAGTCTCTTTGCATTCTTCATACTTTCCAATTGTAAAACAGATTCTCGCATAGATCCTCTGAAAATATGGATTATCAGGATAAGTGGTAGCCAGATAATCTGCATACTCAAATGCGGTTCGTTCGTCTTCTTCTTCGTTGTAATAAATCCGCATCAAAAAATATTGCGCTTCTGTTCGGGTCCAGAAAGCATTATTGTATACCTCTTTTAGTTGTTTTATCCCAAGTTCTTTATCCCCTTTTGGGAATAAAGATAATACTGGTTTAAGTACCGGATATTCCTGTCTGAACCAGGCAGCATAATAATTAAACAAAGCACTCCCAAATAGAAATTCCGGACTGAGTTCGTTGTTGTCGTTAAGTTTTTTAAAGTAGCTAAAGGTTTTACGGGTGTGATTAAGTGATCTCATTTCCTGTCCATTTTCAGCATAATGACGAGCGATAAGACCATGAGCAGCACAAAGAAAAAAAGTAGCTTCAATATCCTCTTCATTTTTTTTGTACATCACTTCCGCTTTTTCTATTGAAAGGTCCATGTATTCGTCAAAGAGGGGTTGGTATTTTTTGACCATAGGGTCGTCTTCTATATAAGGCATCATTCGCCACCAGTTGCTGAGTCCCACCAAATAATAGGGCAAAGGATGTTCAGGATAACGCTTTATTAATTCTTTGAATTTGGTTTCTGCTATTTCAAATTTGAAATTATACATACTGTTCATCGCTTCGGTAGCTTCGATCTGTATGTTTTCGTCCTGCATAATGCTTGTACTATTAACACTAGCCGGATTGGTCGTCTGGGCAAAGACCACTAAGTGGATAAAAAGAACCGGTATGAATAGTATATGCTTCATTTTCTGGTGTATACTGCATTAACGCATAAAAAGAAATTTAGTTTTCTAGTAGCAAGATAATTTATTTTTGCGATATTGTTAACTAGTTATGAGTTATGAATGATGAGCTTTTAGTTGTCGGACACTAATTTGACATTAAATACCTCCTCATTAAACATTCATAACTCAAAACTCAGAATTAATTAATGGAATTATTAAAAACGCTCTGTAAAATCCACGCTCCTTCAGGCAATGAGGTACTAATGAAAGAATTCATCTTAGATTACGTTAAAAAGTACTCTAAGAACTGGAAAGTAAAGCCAAAGGTAGTGCAGGGACCAGAATATCAGGATTGCGTAATGTTGGTATTTGGAAAGCCACGTACCGCCATTTTTGCCCACATGGATTCAATAGGATTTACCATCCGTTATGATAATAAATTAGAAGCTATCGGAGGACCACAACTTAAAACCTCCTATACTTTGGTGGGGGAAGATTCTAAAGGTAAAATTGAAACAAAGATCGTTTTTGATGCCAAGTCGGATTATATCGTTTGCGACTTTGCAAGAGAGATAGACAGAGGTACGGAGTTATTATTCAAATGTGATTTCCGGGAAACAAAAGAATACGTGCAGTCATGCTACTTAGATAATAGACTGGGCGTATGGAATGCGCTTAGAGTAGCGGAAACACTGGAAGACGGAGTGATTTGTTTTTCTTGTTGGGAAGAACACGGTGGAGGCTCGGTGAGTTATCTGACAAAATACATTTACGAAAAATTAAAAGTAAAACAAGCCCTCATTTCCGACATCACCTGGATCACAGATGGGGTGCAACACGATAAAGGAGTTGTGATCTCCATGCGTGACCGCAGTATTCCAAGAAGAAGTTTTGTAAATAAAATAATTGACCTTGCCAAAAAATCAAAAGTGCCTTTTCAATTAGAAATAGAAGGCTCCGGAGGCAGTGATGGAAAGGAAATTCAATCCTCCCCCTACCCTATTGACTGGATTTTTATTGGAGCGCCTGAAACTGATGTGCACAGTCCAGACGAACTGGTTTACAAAAGTGATATTGTGAGTATGGTGAAGTTGTATCAGTATTTAATGAAGAAACTTTAGGTGAGATCTTAGATATTAGAAGTTAAATACTGCCAGTTAAATATTTGACATAAAACAGATTATGTCAAATATTTAAACACAAATTTGCAACAAAAAATCGCAGGTATCGAGTATAGTTATCCACGCAATATTATTGCTAATTTACAGCTAGTTACTTTCAGATCATGTAAAATTAAATAGGTTCGAATCTCTTCCTCTCTACAAAATGTAGCTTTATGTATGTCAATGCATGTGTAAAGGAATAAAATGTTAAAAAGGTCTTACTGAAAAGTGAGACCTTTTTTGTTTTATTGCTTAGCTACACTGTAGAAAATAAGACCTATAAAGGTTGGTTACAGGTAATAGAATGAAAATTAATTAACAGCAACAATATTAATAAACAATGACTTCTCATTTTTGTCTTAAACTTTTTAATTATGCGTAAACACCTTATCTTAATTTTAATTACAATGACTCTTTCAAGCCATAACATGTTGTATTCCCAAATATTTAAATATTCAAGAACCATTCAAGGTGGCGTTGTTGGCTTCCCCAAAAGTTGACCATTTAAAATTAGAAAATAAATATTTAGTGATCATTGAGATTCAGATCATTAATATTTTCTCAAATGTTCTTTCTTCTTTCAATCTGCTTTCAGGCAGATTTGAAATTTTATCCTTTACTTTGCTTATAAAGCTTAGACATGTATTAAGCCTTAAGTCTATGGAGGTGGAGAGTGCATTAATGTTTATACCGTCCATACCATGTACACAACAATGTGTTAAATAAAATGCTTTTTGTATTGGAAATCGTAATCCGTGAAATAAAGTATTGGCAGTTACGGATTCAATATGCGTGCATCTATTGCATTTTCGGTTGAGGTTGTTAGGATTTTTAGTGAAATTAGTATACTCACATTTTACACAGCAAAAATCATCTTTATTCCATTTTAGCTTCTCCAAATAAATGATACAAGCAAAATCGTCAGGAAATGATTCACTAAATTTTTCAAAAGAAATATGTTTTGTCCAGAGAAAATTCAATTGGGTAATGGCATTATCTTTTTTTAGATAATAGTATTGTTTGTCAATCTCACTAGCCAATAACTCAATTTTCGTATTTTGTTCATTTAGTAGTTCATTTTTTTTGTACAACTCTTTTGTTCGCTCCTCTACCTTTTCTTCCAACTCAAGGTTTACTCTATCTTTAATGATTTCTTTTTCTTGTAATTCAATAACCAGTTGATTTTGGAGTTTCTTATTATTTTCCAACTGCCGGATAGCTTCTTCCTGAGCCTTTTGTTTTTCTTTCATAAGGATTCGAGTCTTCTCTGAAATAGCTAAGGACAATAAGAGTGTTTCGGCAAATACTCCAATGTTTAGTCCGTAGTAACTAAGAATTGAATTTGAGATGAGCGAATAATCTTGCAATGTATAAATCAAAAAGCCAAGCAACATGCTTCCGTAAGCGATTAGAAAAAATAAAGTTGATAAATTTTGCGATTGCAGATTCCGTATGTTTAAAAAGGCTAAACTATACATTACTAGCATATCCAGTAGTTTCAAATCAATCTCCGGCCATATAATTATATTCATAATGGTTAGTAGTATACGAATGGCTATCCAGATCAAAATATACTTGTATAATGCGGAGTTTCTTTTTTTAATTTCTAAGTAAGAGCTAGCAAAATAAATGGAGAACAACACAAACAAGGACAAGGAAATCTGGAAGGAATATTGATTGAACCAAGGATAATTTGGCCATAAATATTCAAAACCAAGTCCATCAATTCTACTTAGTGAAAAAAGCGATAAAGCTATTACATAGAATACATATATGAGGTGAATAGAATCTTGGGTAAACAGAAATCGTGTAAAGTTGTATGTGCCCATGCAGAATAAGATTCCATAAAAAAATGCCAGAAAAGAATATTCACCGAACCCATAAGAGACAAAATTTGAAAATGTACGAATGTTTGATTGAATGACAAAGTCGGATTGGGAATGTTGGGTTGTTTTAAAATATAGATTGAAAGATTTATTATAAATGCAAGGAAGTTGGAAAACAAGATTCTTATGCAAGATAGGTCGTGATTCAAACGGATAAAAATCTCCGGTTTTGTATTTTTGATACAACCCTTCTTCTGTTTCTACATAGAGTTCGATATCATCAATGCGAAAATCAATAAATTCAAATACATAATTCGATTTTGATTGATTATTAAGGATTGTAAGTGAATGCCAATAAGAGGGGTCTTTTGGAACTAAAAAAGGTAAGTTTTTAGTATTTTGAACCGAATAATATTGGTCAATTTTATATAAAGGATTGGATCCTATAGTCACAACCTCAGGGTTTGCTTTCACAAACGGGGAAGTAAAAAAGCATAATACAAGCCAAACTGTCTTTTTCATATACTCTATTTATGCTCAATATTACTATTTTAAATCCCACCTGGTATTAAAAAAGCAATATTTTATTTAATCATCATTTAGGTTGATTTTTTGAAATTTTTATTAGGTATCAAAGCGATGTAATAGAACTTTAAAAAGGACGATTAAAGGCCTTGGCTTAGTTGAATATTTATATAATTAATTAAAATATAAATATTTAGCCCTTATTTTTATATCTAGCTGACTAAATGAGGCCTCTTTCGAGAGGAAGAGTCTTTTAAGTCTGATCATTTACACTAAACATTAAGAAGTATGAAATCTTTGACTAAACTCTTTTTAGTTATTCTATTTGTAGTTGCTCCCCTTTTTATATTTGGACAGGTCAATTCGGGGCTAATTGGCCAGAATTATTGGTATCAGTTGGACGGAGTGTGGACTCAGGTAGGAAGTATGAAACCTGAAATCATAAGAGTTGGTGGTAACGGCTTTCTTACCTATCAAGGTACGGCCTGGTACGATAAGGTATTAAATCAGATTCAGAGTATTGGAGCAGAACCAATGATTCAAATCTCTGAAACATGGTCAACGAGCGATTTTCAGCAGCTCATGGCTCATTTTGTTTCTACTGGTAGAAACATCAAATACTTTAGTATAGGTAATGAACCTGATTTGAATAATCGGGTGGCGAATGTAAATGATATCATCGCTTATTATAACAATCTTGGTCCTAAGATTCGTGCCTACTACCCCAATTCAATTCTCATTGGTCCTTGCTGGGCAAATTTTTACGATAGCTTTATCACCAGTAAGTTTTTCCCTTTTATTGATGGTACGAAGGATACAAAAGATGCCAATGGAAATTACATTTTGAATGTTTTCTCTTTTCATTCGTATGCCAGTGCTTTTAATAATTCAGGAGGCATTTTCGATTTGTCTACCTTTATACCCCGAATAAATATTTTGATACCAAAAATCAATAGTGTTAATCTAACAAGACCAGCCAATCAACAGCTAAACTGGTCTATGACAGAATTTCATACCACTTACAACAATACTTCTTTAAATGTCGGAGGTAATGCGACCATCGTTCCTTCTACTCATAAAACATATAGCTTTTATGCAGGGCAATATTTTGCACAACTTTATGGATATGGAATGGAAACCAAGGCTTTTGCCATGATTCCTTGGAGTATTTATGAAAGTGGCGGGGCAAGAACCGATTTAGACTTGGGTATCTTAGATGCGGGAGGTACTCCCAGGTCTACTTATTATCATACTCAGATGCTGACCCAAAACATGCGTACGAATACCATTGCACATACACAATCACAAACCGATGTGGAGGTAGTAGCCATGAAAGATAATACAGGTATTACCGTAATGGTTATGAATACACAAAACAATACTTATAAAATGTTGCTTGACTTAAATATTTCAAGTACTATGAACTGGAATTTAGTGGTGCGTGTAGATGCGGGCATTTCCATTAATATGGAAGACGATTTACCTCCTACTACTACTAAAGTATATATTTTTGATATCGCAGGACAATTGGTTAAAACAGTAACGTATTCAAAATCGGATGCTGACAACTCAAACGTACCGACTGAATATATAGTGCCTACACACTATCTTCCTCAGAAAATAGAAGCAGAAGATTATAGAACCCAACGAGGATTGGTTTCGGAGACGACTTCTGATGTTGGAGGAGGAAAGGATATTGGCTATACCGATCCTACCGATTTTTTAAATTACCTCATTTCAGTACCAAGCAACGGACAATATCGTTTTGACTTCCGTTATGCAAGTCCTACTGAAGGTACTTCATTTTCTTTATTGATAGATGGGGTGGTTCAGAATACAGTAACTATGAGC
>JANYCO010000534.1 GCA_025360235.1 Cytophagales bacterium | reverse complement strand
GTTCCTGGTGCCAAACCAGCGGTAGTGATAAAACTTTTTGTCCAGGTGTTTACACCAGAAGAAGTCATCGTTACAGATGCTGCTCCTCCTATTGAGGATAAATTTAAAACTACAGATGATATTGATCCAACAGATGCGATTGCAGTAACGTCGAAAGCAACTGTAGCTCCGCTATTAATTATTGTTGCAGGGGTTGCAGTAGCTGAAGAAATAACCACATTTCCATTGAGTGCAATTTTTAAGGTATTGCTACCTGAAACATTCCTTAACAACGTCAACCAAACTTCACTAGTTGTGCCGTTATAACTTGCGTAATAATCAACATCTGCAGTAAGAGACACTCCATTATATTGCACTATTGTTGGTAATGCTGTCATGGCTTTAATTCTAAATATTGGATTTTTAAGAGCACCAGAACCAACATTCATGGTAAGAATAGTTTGTTGCGTCGCATCAGCCTGTACCCACCAAGTTCTGTAATTGTGATCATAGCCAACTGGAGAAAGCGTCTGAGTTGTTGGATTTGCAGTACCTATCGGACCTGTAGTTACTACTGAACCAACTGTTGCAGATAATACAACACTGCCGTTATGAATTAAAACATTTTCATCTCTTACTCGGTTCACTCCATTATTTGCAAGTGCATCCATCACTATCGATAATGAATATTGTCCCCAACCACCTTTTACTCCTGTACCTGCCTGTCCTTCTATGTAGCCATATGGCATACCCCATGTTAATTTTTGTGCATTGTCATAAAAATTCATTTGAAAATCAAAAGCCCACAAATATCCCCCAGCTACACTTGGTCCACTTGCAGGAATATTCGGCCCGCTATATGCTGGAACTCCTGCTTGTTGTTGAGTGTAAGTCTGTGTCTGCACATATCCAATTTCACTCGTGTTTTTCCATTGCTTTACGAATGGAATCCCTTTTGCCCCCGATGCACCAAAAGTAAAAGCCCCGTTATAGCTTGCTTGACTAAAATAATTTTGCGCTTCGTACTCTTGTCCTGTCACCATATCAAAAGCCCCATTACCATCCCAGTCAACGGTGCTATATGGACTTCTGGAGTCGTACGTTCCGCTTGTTGCGGCAGAACAATTTACTGTTTGCTGCCATTGAAAATAATCTAACCCATCTTCAAATGTATAGGTAACAGTTTCAACAGCTCCGTCAATTGTCTGCACCAAATCAAAAATAGCATGGTGAGCTCCTTGATAGCGCAAAGTAAATGTAGGACTACCTTGATCTACCCAACCACCGCCGCTATAATGGTGTACTGTGCAACCCCATCCCCTATTGTGCTTGTCCACATCAGTTGGAGTTTGAGAGGTAATGATTTTAAGTACTGCTCCATCGTAATATTTAATCAATACCGCAATCCCAGGATAATTGTCGGGTGCGTATGGTTTTGTCAAAACCATTTTTCTAGGTTTTGCATTATTATCTATCCAATCCACTACATAAACAGGAATAGTATTTACTCCATTATTAAAAGTGGAATCTTTAACACTTAAAGAAGTAATCGCAGTGCTTACCGCTGTTAATACAATTGGTCCTCCATCAGGAACTGCATGAAACATTATGCTATCATTTTGCTGTAAATCAATAGCAACAGCAATTCCGTTTTGAGTAACAGAAGTATAATTCACCCCATTCATTTTAAGTTTAATACTTAAGGGCTGGTTAAATACTATATTATTTAAGGTGTCAGTTAAATTAAATTTCCAAGTAGTACCATTCGGTGCTTGGGTTTCAGATAGAGTAGCACAATTTTTTTCTTTATGGTATTTTATTGCTTGAGAAAAAGTAGTAATCCAAGCAGTATTTTTAACTGCCACCACTTGATCTAATTGAAGTCCAAGGTTAGTATCCAAAATTTTATTAAACCAATTGTCTCCATAAGTTCCTGCAGCATTATCAATACTATGGTATAAAAAAGTTAGCAATCCACCTCCTGCTATTACATTATTCAATTGTGTTGTATAAGCACCAATTGTTACTGTATTGTCCATTGAAAAAGTACTTATATTATAATAATCATTATTTGTACTAATAAAATTGTAGGCATAAGTTCCAGGAGAAACAGAGCGACCAGCGATATGACCGCTTGCCTTTACTGAATCAATAACAGTTGCACTAGAAGCTCCAAACGGATAAGCAAATACCAGAGCCTTCTGACCAGGTACATTTAAATCAATCAACGATTTCATATTCCTAATTTCATCCTTCAATTGAAGTGCTGAAAGCGCTGGAAGATTTGGATGTGTTTTTGTATGGTTCGCAATTTCATTTCCATTGGTACCAGCAATATTAACCTTAGTCCATTCTGCAACAGAGGGTATTTGAGATAACGTTACAAAAAAAGTTGCATTTATATTTCTGACACTAAGCGCTGGCACCACTAATGGATAATGGCCAGGAGACCAATCGTCAAATGTAAGTACGATGGCTGCCTTTTTATTATTATCCCAATTACACACACCCCCCGGAATTTGTGCCTCCAACAAAAAAGACAATAAATACATCGCAATAAACAATAGTAAGCTTATTCTTTTCATAATAAAGAATTTTTTAAATAAATAAACTGAATGAATTATTTTAGAAATCGTAATGAATTACATCACTATAATTTTCTTTACGATTAACCCTTGATCGGATTTGATTCTAACAAAATATACCCCAGGTCTTTTTCCTGAAAGATCGAGTTGTATATTTTCTACGGTTGAAAAAATATTTTCATAAATAATACTTCCTGAAGAGCTTTCAACAGTTAGGGAAGCATTATTGATCGGCTCTGTTGCTTGAATAGTAACAGCACCCGAAGTAGGATTAGGCGAAACAGTTAACCCCAGACTAGAAAATTTTGATTCATTTTGTATTGCCGTAACACTTGAAATAGAAACCGTAAACGATTGTTCCACATAATTTGCCGGCACACCGTCATCGGTCACTCTCACTACGATTGTAGTGACTCCGGAAGCAGAAGCATTTGGATCAAATGTAAACGAACCACTAGCATTGGCACTTGTATAATTTACCGCTATATTTTTAATCAAATTCGAATTATAAGCAACAGCAGTCACAGTCAAATTTTGTGTTTCAGATCCACCAGCAGAAATTCCGGAGAGATTAACCGTTTGCGTACCGGCTAATTGAGTAATCGATAAATTTGATAACGCGTTAAGCGTTGGACTTAAATTTACAGACAACGCGCCTACAGACAATGCAATCTGACCACCATCGGGAATAGCATTAAACATGATAGTATCTCCACTTGTAGTATAGGTCAGTGCATTTCCATTTTGAGTGACGTGGTCATAAGCCACACTATTCATTTTCAATTTTAAAGTCAGTGGTTGATTATAAAGAGCATTGTTCGTCAAGGTATCGGTAAGATTTACGACCCACAAAGTGCCATTTGGTGCTTGAATTTCCGAAAGCG
>JANYCO010000517.1 GCA_025360235.1 Cytophagales bacterium | reverse complement strand
GTGTTCTAAAATTGGATTTTGCATTTATCAGGTAAGAATAATTTTCCCCAATAGTTAGCCTGTTACTTAATCTGTAATAAATTCCAAGTCCAACAAGGGGAGAGGGTTTGAAACCTCCTAATACTCTGGTGGGTAAATCGGCAGGATTTGTTTTGCTTTTAGGATAAAAGGCAGCTCCTACGAAAGCGCTAAGGGATACCTTTCTCTCTTCCTGTGCCATTATGTTGGTGCAGGTCAGGGTTATTAAAATTAGTACGAAAGCGTATCTAAAAATATACTTAAGCATCCTGTATTCTATATATTTTATTTTTGTTAAACTTTAGTACTTATCTCGTCTTGATAATTTATAACAAAATTTAGGATAATTATTCACTAAGATATAAATTAAAGTCATTAAATTGAATAATTGCTAGATTTAAACTATCTTTATTTCTATAATTTCAGGGCTATCAACTGAATTGATTCTAAGTAAATCTATTATAAGCAACTGAAATAAAGATAATTATGATTATGTGAGTTTGAAATTTTGTAAATTTCAAACCTAATTCTGCGTTTTATACGTATGAAACGCAAAAACGATACTGATTCATTACATAAATATTACTTTTTGTTACCAAAGTAAAATTAAATTTTTCATAGCGGATGTTTGTAAAAAGAACTAATACATTATTCAGAGTAAGATATTATATAGGGTTTTTACTTCTTTATATTTTCTTGTTTGATTTGAACTCCATAAAAGCACAGGTGTGGAAACCTGATTACGATAGTGCCAGGGTGAAATTTAACAGAGGAGAAATTGAAGCAACTACAGCATGGCTGGAAGAATTTCTTCCAAACTTCAAAAAGGCTCCCGATATTGATACTGTTGCTTATTACGAAATGGTCAACCTTCTGGGACGCTGTTATCTTAAACAAGGCTTTAATGTGAATGCCGAGGAAATGTTTAAAGATGAAGTTGATTTTTTTAAAGGCAACCCCCAGGTTGTTACGAAATCTACCTACGCATCTTCTCTGATTTACTTAGGTTATATGAAATTTAATCTAAAAAAATACGATGAATCAGAAGCTTATTTCTCTGAAGTCTTGAAGATAAAAGGTCAGCTGAATGATCTGAAAAAAAATCAGCAGATCGCACTTGTAAATAATTTGGCTACCATTGCCAATATGAATAAACAGTATGTAAAAGCGGATTCGCTTTACAATGAAGTGTTAAAACTTAAAAAAGCATATTATGGCAATACAAGCCTGGAATATGCAAAGACACTTACTACTAAAGGGATTCTCTGCAAGAAGATGGGACGGTATTCGGAAGCCGAACCCTATTACAGCAAGTCATTGGAAATCCGCAAAGCAAAACAAGGGGAGAAGAATCCTGATTATATTTATACGCTGAATAGAATGGCGGATCTCTATAAAGTGCAAGGACGTTATACAGAACTTGAAACACTTTCAAAAAAAATAGTAGAACTGACAGGCGCTTTTTATGGACAAAAATCCCTTGAGTATTGTCGTGCAATAAATAATCTTACAGATCTATACAGAACTCTTTCTCGTTTCAAAGAAGCTGAACCATATTGTTTAATGGTATTGCAAATTATTGACGATACCATAGGGCAAAACAATCTTGATTACACGACCGCTCTTATTGAGATTGCCTCTTTATATAAAGATATGAACCAGTTCAAACAATCTGAAATTTATTTTCAGTCGGCTTTGTCTATCTACGAAGTCATTGTGGGATTGTATCATGAAAGTTATGTGAAAGCACTGGTGAACCTTGCCAGTCTTTACCGTACTATTGGTAGAACGGCTGAAGCCGAACCATTATATATTCAGGCGCTGGATATATATTCTAAAACCAGCGGAAACAATACCATGGCTTATGCCGACTTGCTGAATGACTATGCTCTTTACTATGATGAAATGGGGCATTACGAACAAGCCGAATTGCACTACAAAAAGTCATTAGAAATTACTGAAAAATTAAAAGGGAACAATGATCCCAACTACGCAAGTACACTTGATAACTTAGCCAATCACTATTTGCTTACCGGTCACGTAGAACAGGCCGAACCTATATTTATAGAAGCCGCAAGGATTCGTATGGAGAAACTCGGAAATAAACATCCACTGTATGCTACTTCCCTTAATAATGTTGCCAATCTTTTTGAAAGCACTGGCAGGATTCCAGAAGCCAAAGCAATGTATTTAGAAGCTATTGGTATTATAAAGGAGATATATGGAACTGATAACTATAATTATGCAAATGCTATAGACAATCTTGCCGATGTATTACAAAAGGAAGGAAATTACGTTGAAGCGGAAAAATATGTTCGTGAATCTATGGAGATAAACAGATTGCTTTTCGGAGAACAACATATTTATTATACTACAGGGCTCAATAACCTTGCTCTTATTCAAACTCAATTAAAGAAGCCAAAGGAAGCAGAAGAATTATATAAACTGAATATTGAAAAAACCAAAGCGGCTGTTGGTGATCAACACCCGGCGTATGCATCAGCCTTATCGAATCTTGCCGATTTGTATGAGTCTATGGAAAGGTATCAGGAAGCTGAAAGTCTTTATGAAAAGGCGTTGGTAATAAGAAGAGATAAACTCGGCGTAAATCATCGTCAATATACAACGACGCTTTCTCACCTTGCAGGTTTGTATACTGCTACAAATGATCTGGGCAAAGCGGATGCTTTGTGGTCTAATTCTCTTAATAACTACCTAAGAGAAATAAAGTTATTTTTTCCTTCTATGAGTGAAAAGGAAAAACAACAATTTTACAAAACGATTAATTCGGAATTCGAACAGTTTAATACCTATGCGTTAATGCGGGCTTCCACAGAGCCAATGGTTTTATCAACCATGTACAATAATCAACTGGCAACAAAGGCGCTTATCCTGAATTCTTCCAATAAAGTAAGACAAAAAATATTAGCCAGTCGTGATACATCTACGATTAGTTTATATAAAAAATGGTTGCAGCAAAAGGAGGTGCTTTCCAAATTGTATTCTTTGTCCAAAGAAGAAGT
>JANYCO010000495.1 GCA_025360235.1 Cytophagales bacterium | reverse complement strand
ATTTGATTGGTGGCAGATTTCAATCGTTCGGTCACTTGCTGTCTCGCCCAATAGACATCCGTTTCATCCGTAAAAACAATAGTAACTACCGATAGCCCAAAACGCGACATTGATCTCACTTCAATAAGGCCAGGTATATTTGCCATATTTACTTCTACAGGAAATGTAATAAGTCGCTCTATTTCCTGTGCTGCCAGAGAAGGGCTTGAAGTAATCACTTGAACCTGATTGTTGGTGATATCAGGCACTGCATCAATAGGAAGCTTGGTCGCTGACCAGCTCCCCCAGATAATCAGCGATAACGTGAGGACACCGATGATTAACTTATTCTTGATTGAGAATAATATTATTTTATCTAACATCTTTTTACTAATGGTTAATTATTAATGGTTAATTGTTAATGATTGATGGCTAATGGAAAATATTAAAAACACATTTATATAATAAATGCAAATTCATTAATAATTAACCATTAACCATTAACAATTATATCCTCGGCGGTTGCCAAAAAGAATAAAAATAATTAGGTATAAGATCAGAATAATAAACAGTAGCAGCAGGTGTTGGCATTTTCAACTCTTGTAGGACTGTATAAAAAATGGGGGACGATAATATTAAACCAGGTATACCACAACAAGAACAACTACAAAAAGGTGTACAGGAATCCTCGTTATGATCGTGATCGGAATGATCAGAATTTAATGAAAGATCAGGAGTATTGCAATCTTCATTGTCTGAACATGGCACGAAAGAAAGTGTCAATATAAACAGGGATAATATGAAGGCAAACAGGCGCATTACATGACAAATATATAAATTATAGAATTCTATACAACACTTATCCCTATTTTTAATGATTGATTATACCTTATTTTTTTACCTGAACCTTCTATTAACCTTGTTTTTACTGCAAAATCTGACTTAGCAAACTAACACTGAAAATACTTAATAAAAACCAGCCTAAGAAACCCTCAATAACTGCCAAATAACGTGCTATCCCTTTCGCTGAAATTTCTCCATAACCGAGCGTAATAAAAGCATTTAGACTTAAAGCTACTGCATTTATTATTCTTAACATAAAAGCGCAAAGGAAATACAAGAAGAAATAAACATATATTAAAAAACCAATTCTCAGCTTTGCCAGCGATGTATAGCTTTTCCAATTCCCTTTTAAATATTTATTTCTTTTTATCAGCCAAATATTGAATTTGTAATAAAACATATTGCTAACATAAAAGGGAAATCCAACTATTTTAAAACCAACAGAAGATTTATCGTGCACTTCCTTGTAATGCGATTGGACTTTCTGCAATTCCGCAATTTCCTCATTTTTAGTTTCAACAGTTTTTTCAGCAATTGCTACATCACTAGAAAAATACTCTCCTAACTGATGAATATTTTTAAAAACATTTTTCGAATAAAGTCCATCTTCTTCGCTAGGGAAAATAATGTATATAAAACCAAAAATAAGAATTACATAAATAGAATATAAAATCGATTTTACAGTATTCGTACCAAACTCGCAGAACGTATCAAGAAATAAATTTAACTGATATCGTATAAAAATATCTACGTCCGGTTTGTGACTATACCTATGTTTAAGCTCCTCCGTCTCTACCCTTTTTAATTCTACAAAGCATGCATTAGCCGATTCCAGATCACCGCGATCCTTGTATATTTTCAGGAGACATTGATAATTACTGTTAAGTTCTTCATTCTCCTCCAACTCATTGCTTTCCTCTTCTCCTACTTTTGAATCTTCTTCTTCAAAATCAGTTCGTAATTTATAACCAGCTATCTGACTCCAGTAAAATTTTATATTGGCAGATATCTGAGGTAAGGCAGTGTGTTGTAAATAAACAGCTTTAGTTATCACATTATTTGCAATGTTAACTTCAAGTGTAATATCTGCACTAATTTTAAGTTCGTCAAATTTAGAATTACGGATTTTTACTCTTTTATAATCACCTATTATTTGTAACTCAGGAATTACAGCACTTTCAATATAAATAATTTGATTATCCGTCTCTCTGTCATTTTCTATAATTAAAGGTTCTTTAAATTTTGTATCCTGGAATTTGATAACGGTATTCTCTATCAAAAATCTACCTTTATTGAGTTCGCAATTTTCAAAATCCAAATTAGAACATTCGCAATTTAACATTTCAAAATCCACAAACTTGCATTCCTGAATTACAAATGATACTGGATTGATATGGTGATCATCGGGAGAAGTACAAAATTCGAACAAAA
>JANYCO010000474.1 GCA_025360235.1 Cytophagales bacterium | reverse complement strand
AAACTGCAGTCTTGAGATGGTAACGGTAGATGGTTTAAATGTTGGTGTTCTTAAAGTTCCTTCAGGAATAAATAAGCCCTATCTGTTTTCAGGGGTTATTTATATTAGAGTGGGACCAAACACTCAAAAGATAACGACTATTGAAGAAATGCGTGGTTTTTTTCAGCAATCGAATAGAATCTATTTTGACGAATCTCCTTCCAGAGAATTCGACATAACCAAACAATTAGACCTTGCCCATTTTGCACTCTTTCGCTCCGATGCTGGTATTCACGCTTCCATCAGCGACGATCATGTGCTAAACAATTTACAACTCTATACCGAAGAGGGTTATTTTAAAAGCGGAGCTGTCTTGTTTTTTGGCACTCATCCGGAAAAGCTATACGAGCATGCACTGGTCCGCTGTCTCGCTTTTGATGGCACTGACAAAAGGTACATCACCGACGACAAAAAATTTGGAGGACCCTTGTATCTTCAGTATAAACAGGCGATGGAATGGTTGCGCAACAAAATAAATATTGCCTACGATATAGAAGGGCAGGGTGCTGGGGCACGGAAAGAGAATTGGGAAATTCCGGAAACTGTATTTAAGGAAGCGATTATCAATTCTCTGGCACATCGCGACTATTATGAAAAGGGAGCGGTAACTGCCATCGAAGTGTTTGACGACCGGATTGAAATCTCAAATCCCGGAGGACTGCTTTCTGCTATTGGCAATGAATTTGGAAAAAGAAGCTTGTCGCGAAACCCTCTTATCTTCGGCCTTTTCGACCGGATGCATCTGGTAGAGCGCATTGGTTCAGGCATTCCTCGTATGAAAGAACTTATGCAACATCAAAACCTTGCTGTTCCTGAATATAAGACAGAAGGCATGTTCACTATTGTACTGAAACGCCACCCCGAAACTGTGGAGAAAACTGTGGAGAAAGCTGTGGAGAAAACCCTCATCGCGCTTATCATTGAAAATTCAAAGATAACATCAAGAGAAATGGTAGTGGCTACAGGACTTACTCGTAGAGGGGTGGAGTACCAACTGAACAGACTGAAAGAAACCGGAAAGATTGAAAGGATTGGACCAGATAAAGGTGGGGAGTGGAAAGTCAACGAATAATGGCCTGTGCGGAGGTTTGCAGCTATTTGCTAGCATTCCACCTGCAAAGGCCAATCATTGTTTTCCAAAATACTCCTTCACCCCTTTTTTACCACTCTCAATCAAGGTATTTTTCTCCGCCTCAGACATTTTCTTAATTCTTGGTCCAATGCCTGCAGTACTGACAGAGATCGTTCTTTTCCAATCTTCTTCTGTGAGGTTTTGTCTGTTTAGATTTTCTACTATTAAATTATAGAAAGCTCCTACATAATCTATAAAACCATTTACTTTCATTGGCGCAAGACCTAAAGACTTTCTATCGTGTAAAATTTGATTATCCGAATCAAGTCTTACTCCTAACGTCTGGTAATTAATGACTGGAGTGCTATCGCCCGTAGATTTTATATATTTTGTATAATCGAAAACATGAATAGGAAAATTGCATAAAATTCCGCCATCAACCATCACACTACCTTTTGAGAAATCTTTTTTCTTATTGATTACATTGCCCTTGCCGTCTATTACTACTGCCTTAAAGTAAAGCGGTATGCCCATGGATATTCGTACCGCTGTTCTTACTTCCATCTTAGGAAAAGTTTCTCTACAGAAAATAACGGTTTTTTGTAGAGTCAGATTCGTACCGGTTAAAAAGAGTTGTTTGTAATGGGCATCTTTTAAAGACAACTGATGCAATTCTTCAAATGTTAAATATTCTTTTCCTGTTTTGGCTTTTATTAATTTACTCATCCATTTTTTAAATGCCTCTCCTTCGTACCATCCAAATTTTCTAATTAATCTTGAAGTGCCTCCGATAAAAATTCCTTTCCCATCAGCCATGCTTTTTATTCTGAGCTCATAGATAGATTTTGTTATTTCTTCCGGAGTGTATCCTAATGCAAATAAAGTAGCTGCAATTGCTCCGGCAGAAGTTCCGGCTACTCTTGTGATGCTGTCAATAATTTTTCTGTCTCTTAATTCCATGAGTGCTCCTGTATAGGCGATGCCTCTTACTCCTCCTCCTTCAAAAACTAAATTTCTTATGGGTTCAGAGCCATTTTTTTGTGCGAAAGCCGTATTTGCAAAAAATAAAATACTGACAATTGATAAAAGCCTTTTTATTAATTCCATAAATAACAAAACGGAAAACTATCCCTAAAAATTGTACTTTCCCTCCCCTTTTAGCTTATTTCCTTTCTAACAACTATTGTAAACAATAGATAATTAATACCGTATATAATACATTATCATGCCGGATACATTAAGCAGCATTACATTTTCTTTAAATTATATAAATAATTTGATTTTAATTTGTAATATTAC
>JANYCO010000460.1 GCA_025360235.1 Cytophagales bacterium | reverse complement strand
TTTCCCGCATCACGCATCGCCTTTACAGCATCCTGCACTTCCTGCATTGTCGCCATTCCGGTGCTGACGATCATTTTCTTTTTAAACGCGGCAACATATTTCAAGAATGGAAGTTCTGCAACTTGTCCGGATGCAATTTTAAAAACGGTAACGCCAATATCATTCAGCAGATCTGCATCTTCAAAATTATAGGGAGTCGACATAAAATCAATTCCTTTTTGAGCACAACGATCTTTCAGTTTTTTGAAATCTTCTTTTTGCAGCTCAAGCTTCTTCAGCATATCATACTGACTTTCCTGCGCATCCGTTACTTTTAACTGGTAATTTGCTTTAGGAGAAGAAGCTGTAACAATTTGCTCCGCTTTGAAGGTTTGAAATTTTACGCAGTCGGCACCGATCTCTTTTGCCTTATCAATTAACTGATAAGCCATATCTATGCTGCCGTTGTGGTTAACTCCGGCTTCCGCTATGATATATACTTTCTTTGATGGCATATTAAGCGAATTCTCCTTTTTTGTATGCGAAGAAAATTCCTCCAATTGAAATTACTAACACAAGCAATGAACCTGCTAAAGCAATTTTTTCTCCGGTAAAATAAGCTGCAGGTTTAAACGCGAATTCTATAGTGTGTTTTCCTGCAGGAATAACCATAGCACGCAAAACGAAATCAGCATTTACATACGGAGTTTCTTTTCCATCGATTGTTGCGACCCAGCCTTTTGGATAATAGATCTCAGAGAAAACAGCTAATTGATTTGTACTGCTATTACTTTCGTACACAAGTTTATTTGCCTGATACGAATTAAGTTTGATAGTAGCCGAAGTATCCAATTTAGAATCAATTGCCGTAATATCACCTTTGAATTTATTATTAATGACAGCTGTTTCCTTTGTATTGATCTCTTTTAATTTTAAGATTTCCTCATCGGCTGTATTTACCATTACAGCTTCTCTAACAAACCAGGCGTTTCCATTAGCCATTTTATTTACCAACGGAGGTGCATCTTCCTGAATGATCACATACTTAGTGTTAAGCATATTCAAAACTTGTGTTTTTGCGAATGCTGCTTTTACTGAAGAATCGCTAATGCCGGCACTTCTTAAGCCTTGCATCAATTTTGCCATATCTCCTTCAATATGAAAATCGATCAACTCTTTGTAACGTTTTAATTTGGCGCCATGATATCCACCAATTGATTGATGGTAGTAAGAAGTACTGGCATCATTGAAAGTATTTGCGGCAATATTTAAAACACGATAACTCAAAGTAGGATCAGTTTTAATAGCTAAATCTGCCGAACTCTCAGGGAACGGAGTGCTGTTGGCACTTTTCTTTACGAAGGAATCGGCATCAACATATCTGCGATCTACTCCCATAAGATCAATCATGATCAAGACTAATAATCCGTAGATCAAAAACTCTTGTTTGAAGCGATATCTAACAAAACCATAAATCAAACCTCCTGCAAGAATCAATAATATTAAAGATCGACCAGCATCACTACTTACTATTTCAGTTCGTGCTGCTGATACTGCCACAAAAAACTCATCAAGTAATTGCTGTGAATTTTGTTGTCCCTTCACCGATGCACTTACTTGTTCATATTCATTTTCTGTATATAGATTTGTAAATGTTCCCGGCGACAATTTTACGAGCAAAACAAAACCAATTACAATTCCCATTGCTAGAAATAATTTCTTCTTATAAATAGTAAAGAAATTTTCTTCTTTAATCATTTTATCCACGGCAAGAATTGCCATCAGCGGAATCGTCAATTCAGCAATGACTAAAATAGTTGTCACTGCTCTGAACTTGTCATAACCTGGAACATTGTCTAGGAAAAAATTGGTGAATGACATAAAGTACTTTCCCCAACTAAGCATGATTGACAAAGCGGTTGCTGCAACAATCCACCATTTCAATGGACCTTTCACAATAAATAATCCGATAACAAATAATAAAATAAGAATGGCGCCAATGTAAAGTGGTCCGCCAGTAAACGGTTGATCACCAAAATAAGCCCCGAAACCTGAAACATACTGTCTATAATTTGAATCTACATTTTTTAATGCTTCTTTATTATTTTTTGCAATTGCTTCGCTAGCTCCGCCTTTAAAGTCAGGAATCAACAATGTAAATGTTTCTCCA
>JANYCO010000438.1 GCA_025360235.1 Cytophagales bacterium | reverse complement strand
TAACCGCATACGAACTAAATAAAAATGCAGCTTACTGGACTTCGGCACTTGCCAATCTTGATTATTTGCTTGGAAGAAATGCTACCAATTATTCTTTTGTAACTGGATTTGGAGACAACACTCCAATGCATCCGCATCATCGTATCTCTGAATCCGATGGTATTGTAAACCCGCATCCGGGGATGCTCGTGGGAGGAGCGCAAAATAGCAATAATCCTGATGGCTGTGCCTACACTTCCAACAACCCAGCAACACGTTACCTTGATGATGTCTGCAGTTACTCTACGAATGAGATTGCGATAAACTGGAATGCGCCACTTGTTTTTCTTGCTTTTGGAATTGAAGCATTAAATCCTTGTGCTACTGCACTGCCTTTAAATTTTCTTGACTTATATTCTGATGTTGAAGAAAACAAAACTATTCTTCATTGGACTACCATAAATGAAAAGAACACCGGAAGCTTTACTATACTAAGATCTATTGATGGAATTTCATTTAAGAATACTGGAAATGTACTAGCCAAAAACGAAATAGCGCAAAACGATTACACTTTTGAAGATGCTTATATAAATCAATCTGTCGTTTATTATAAAATTAGAGAAACAGATCTGAATGGCAAAACGTTTGACTCTCCGATCATTGAAGTATCAAGAGAAGATTCTGAAAACATTCAGCTCTTTCCAAATCCAACATCTAAAGGGGATATTACCCTTGTTATGAAAAATACTACTGGCTTGACATTGCAAATCACAAATTTACTTGGAGAAAAAGTATATCAGCATTTTTTAACTTCTGGCGAGAATAGTTGTGTACTAAATTTATCTGGCCTTCCTTCTGGGATTTATTGGGTTACTCTAGTGGACTCGAGTAAGACTATTCAGAGGAAAATAGTTATTCAGTAAGTGTTTTCGACTTTGGTTGTGAATACTAGTTGTGCTTACTACTATTCACTAGCGGGACGCCAGCGAAGGCTTCGTTTACAAGTAACCCTTTTGAAGTTTACTTAATAACACTTCAACCTCGTCTCCATAATCTTCTGTAAAGCCAAGTTCAATAGCCTTCTCCAGATCTTCAATTGCATTTTCCCGTTTATATTGATCCATATACACCAATGCTCTATTTTTATAGGCATAAGAATTTGACGGATCTAATTTCAGTGAATGGTTTATCAATTCTAAAGCCTTCTCATATTTTTTCTCCAAGTAATGGACGTATCCTAGGTTATCATGGGCATAAGCAAATTCCGGATCCATATTTATGCATAAAGATAAATTAGCTTTAGCCTTTTCTATTTCACCCATTTTGCCATACGTATATCCGATATTGTTATATACAATAACATCGTTTTTATCTTCCTCTCTAAGCCTTAGATAGTCCTTTAACGCTTCGGGATACTTTTTCTTCTTCAACCAGATCCCTCCTCTGAAATCTAAAGCCCATTTATTGATGGGGGAATCCTTCAAGATCAAATTACATAAATCAAGGCTCTCATCATCTTTATTGAGCTGCAATTTAGCAACAGCTAGGTTTGACAGATAATTAATATTTTCAGGAATAATTGCTATTGCTTTTTGATAGTAATATTCTCCTTTCTCATAATCATTTTTGCCTAATGCTATCTCACCAAGATGAGCCAAAGCAATATGATATTCCGGATCGACCTGAATAGCTTTTTCGAAATCTTCAATCGCCTTATCCAGTTCAAATAAATCAAGCCACGCAAATCCTCTCAAGTCATAAGCCTCTGCATCATCAGGGTTTAAATCAATCGCTTTGGTATAATATTCAATAGCTTGCTTTTGTTTGAAAGAATCAAAAAATTTATTTCCAATTTCTTTTAGTTCTGATGATTTGTTTGTGTCCATAAATAAATATAGGTAAATTATTTCAAATTAATTATTCAGAAATATCCCACCTTCTGATGCTCTATTTTCGCCCTTGCTGGCGTCCCCTCCAGCGAACAGAAATAAACACGACAAAAGCCAACCACTCACCCCAACCACTCTTCAAAATTTCCTTTCTCTATTATCCCAGCGTCATCCATACGAACAATCGCATACTCCGGAAAATATTTCCCTCCATTTTCTTTCGTCAAAACAACCCCTACAAGCCGTCCCCATCTTTTCACTGAAAGTGTTATTTCTGTTTGTTGAAGTCCAGCCAGCAACGGTGAGAGTTCTCCTGTTATATCATTTCCATTTATCTTCAAAATTTCATCGTCTTTACTCAATCCCTTTTCTGCAGGCGAACCAGGAGCAATCGCTTCCACAAATACCTTTTCTCCTTTATTCACAACTCTGAAACCAAAATTCCTTTCTGTACTATTTTCTGAAAAATTTTCTTGTAGTATACATCCAACTGTTTTTAAAACTAAAGATAAACGCTCTTTCAAATCCGTACAACCAAAAACACATTCGTCAAAAAATTCTTTCTTATCTGCTCCGACTATTTTTGACGTCACTTCCATAATATCCTGAAGCGTATACCCCCTACCCTTTTTCCCAAAATTATTCCATAGAAAACGCAGTAAATCATCCAGCGATTTTTTATTATTTGTTTGCTGACGAATTTCCAAATCAAGTATCAACGCCACTACACAGCCTTTCACATATATCGACACTTTGCGGTTGGGTATCCCAGCTACATAGCCGTCGATCCAAAGGTCCTGAGAAGATTCCGCCAAGGAAAGATTAAAATTTCCAAAATTATCAAAATGCCTTTTAAACGTAGTATTTAATTCTCCAAAATAGTCCTCTTTAGAAATTACACCGGAGCGCACCAGAAAAAGATCGCCATAATACGTTGTGAAGCCCTCTGCCACAAACCCTGTCGGGAAATAATTTTCTTTTGTAAAATCATATGGCAACATTTTTTTAGGCCTTATTTTCACAATGTTCCAGGCATGAAAAAGTTCGTGCGAACTTATTCCAAGCAAATTAGAATATCCCTTTTCAGGAATCTCCTCTGCGGGACCAAGTGTGATAACGGTAGAGTTGCGGTGTTCTACACCGTGGTAATGTTTGTAAGGAAGAAACTGAAACAGATAATGGTAATCCTTTTCAGGAAAATCGCCCATCATGTTTATTTGGTCTTGGGTATATTTTTCAAAATCAGCAATTATTTTCTCTGTAGACAAATAATTTGCGCCTTGAATCCAGATATGAAATGGAATATTTTTACAATCGAAAGAAAAATGTTTCAATGTCGCACTCGCTATCATGGGACTATCAACGAGGTGATAAAAATTTTCAGCCATAAGCAAATGATTTTCTTTGAGCAATCCGCAAGCTATTTGATAATCAGGAGGCAGTGACAACTGAACTGAACAAGCTTCGTAGATCCTTTCAGGCACGTACATCATACAGCAAATAAAATTCAGGTAAAGCTGTTCGTCGTCCAGCCAGCAACCACCTGCATCCATTTGATAAGCATAATACTGGTAGTGGATTATTACTTCTTTGCTTTTCCCTGTTTCTATCCGCCAACGATTTCTTGAAGTTTTTTCAGAAACGAGGGATCGATTATCTATATCATTCGCCTTAAACTGTTTGATGTTTGCTGCGTAATTTTGAAGCTCATATCTACCAGGCCTCCATGCAGGAAGTTGCAATTCTATATAAGAGGTTACCACCTTTTTGATAGAAATTTCAATGTCTATAAGATGGGTAAGAGGATTGGAATAGGAAATACGGTAATTGACCATTGGTGCACTAAAATGTTTCTTTTGACGAATATCCTACAATTAAGCTAAAACATAAACATTTTAAAAGCCTTTTATAACATCCTTAAAACAAAGTTAAAATACTATGAATCAGTCGACAAGTATAATTTTAAATATACTTTTGGTATTTTAGGAAAGCTTTCCTATATTTGCAACCCTGTTAATGGGATAGTTAAGAATTAATAACAATTATAAAGATATACGGCGATGAAAAGGACATTTCAACCTTCCAACAAAAAAAGAAGAAACAAACACGGTTTCAGAGAAAGAATG
>JANYCO010000435.1 GCA_025360235.1 Cytophagales bacterium | reverse complement strand
CTCAAAAGTTGATTTATAATCCACTGAATGACCGATTGTATGTATAAATGGAAACAAAAGTATACTAATAGGATACAATAAAGCAATATTATGACACAATTGAAAACATTGGAGTAATATTTTTACTCTAATGAAAATCTCAGTAGGACAAAAAATCAGGAAGATAAGGCAGGCCAAAGAATTTACCCAAGATAATATGGCCTTTGAGTTAGGTATTACCAAGAGCGCTTATTCTAAGATTGAAAGAGAAGAGTCCAATATTTCCATAAAACGTTTGGAAGAAATCGCCAAAGTATTGGAAGTAGACATCGTGGAATTTTTTAAAGATTCGAAATCCATCTATGGTGTTGAAGACCCTCCCAAAAATTATGGTTTTGCTACGAAGGGCGATATCGAAGAACTTGTTAAAATGATTCAGGATATGGCAAAAGAAATTAACAGTCTAAAGTCATCCTTGAATACCCAAAAAGCGACTGTCAAAAAATCAAAGGCAAGGAAATAATTTTAAGGTTTTGTGCAATTATTGAATAAACCGCTTAACTTATATTATTACGAGTTCCTCTGGTTTTCCATTTTCCATAACGATTTTGAGTGAAATTTTTGAAGCGTTTAAAGCTTCCAGATACTTTCTCAAAGTGCTAATCTTTATTTCATTGGCATCATTTTCCATTTTGGAAATATACGATTTGTCTTTTAATCCCATTTGGCTTGCCAGTTGCTCTTGTGTAACGTTTTTATTTTTGCGCATTCGTTTTAAAAATTCTCCAATCAATTCTATTTTTAAGGCTTGTTCGTATAGCTCTCTTTTGGCTGTACCTCTTTTACCGTATAACTTATCTTTTGATTCAGCATGAGAGATAAATCCCATCGCTTTTAATTTTTCTGTTTTCTTTTTCATCTTGTTAACATATTTCATTAAAATATCTTTTCTTGAATTGTGTTGCCTTTTCAATTTCTCCGGAAGGAGTTTTGTTTGATTTTTTCTTGAATCCAATAGCAGCAATAATCAAAGGAATTTCCTTATCTGTTTTGTCAAAGAATGCAAGTATCCTATAGAAGATTCCATTATAATTTATTACAAATTCCCAAAGGTCTTCTGATCCAGACATTTTCTTAAACCAGTCTCCAAATAGACCTATCTCGACTTTATCTAGTACAAAATTTATTTTCTTTAGTTCTTTTAAACTCAGATCAGCTTTAAATTTTTGCACTTGTGGAGAGTACACAACTTCATATTTTCTTTTCATACAAATAACGTAAAAAGTTTTAATAAAGTTGCTATTTATAGCAACTTTATTTTTTATTTAAAAAATTAAAAATTCAATTCCTCTCCTTCAAAACCTTCCTCCAAATCACTTTTTCTCTATCCGCAATTTTCAAATAGATCAAACCGTCATCTATATTCGAAAGATCAAGCCCAAAACTATTTTCTCCCTTTTTACATTCCATTTTTTTATCTTCCAACTTTATTCCTATACTATTATATATTCCTATTTCCAGTTGTGCACTTTCTTCTGCATAATAATGCAGGTAAAGCATTTCGTTGCATGGATTTGGAAAAATTAAAATAGCTGTCGTCTCTGTGAGAACATTGGAATTGTTTTTTGTTTCATCAAATTTCAGCGCCAGATTATTTTCCATCAACGACCAAACACCAAAGTTTTGTACATTGGGTATCGTTACAGTATGATTTGTTAAGTCTTGTGTCTGGCAGCAGAGAGCGGGATCCCATGTATTTGTGCTGCTATTGTATTGTTGTGCGAAAAGTATAGAGGTGGTAGTGGGACTTTCAGTATTGCTGTAAGAGAAGGAAAATGTAGCTGTACATAAACTGCCGGTTTTGTCGATCTGCCAATAGCGGTCAACAGTGAAGCTGCTATCGTTCACTCCGTTTATATCCAGATTGGTAACCAGAACGGGTAAAGAAGGGAAAGGTAAGTTGTCGGAACTAGTGCCATAGGTTGAAATAGAAACCAAGCCTGCGTTGCCCGTAGTAAGAGTGAAAAAGAAGGGAATATAATGTGCAGCGTCTTTCCCAAAGGGAAATTCATACACACCATTCAGAGCGCCTATATTCCATGCTAGTTTTGAAGTATTGTCAACCGCTTCACTTTTTATCCATCCGTTTATTCTTGCTAACGCTAAAGGAGAATTATTTTGGAGCGTAAGGGTGTTTTTATTCAGTTCAAGTTTCCCATTTTCAAGGGTTAATTTATTATTAATATCAATTGCTCTGTTTAGAATTAAATCCCCTGAAATTTTATTGTTCACAAGATTATAGACATACAAATTTCCAGTTCCTGATAGGGTTTGATTTAATAATCCACTGAATTTTATCGTTCTGTTATTGTCTGCCGCATCAGTGAGGTCGTATGACAAAGTTCCGTTCACCAGTAGATTTCCTTGTATTTCTACTCCACTCGCACCGGTAGTAGTAGAGGCATCTTCCAGATTAAATTCTGAGCCGGAATTTATAAGCAGATTACCTTTTATTAAAAGTGGAGCAACTGCACTGTTCTGACTGTAAAATTTTACTCCAAAACCACTACTGGTTCCAACCTCCATATTGCCTTTGATAACAGGAGCGCTGGATGTTCCAATAAATTTTGAACCGACTACCGTTGCGTTCCAGAAAGCAGCAGTAGTGTTCTCTATTTTTAAATTCCCATAAAAGGAAGCGATAGCTGAAATGCTTGGGTTATCGGCTCCCTGTTTTCGAATGATCCAGGTAGAGCTTGGTGAAATCATTGACATCCCACCTTCATAATGATCTCTCCAAAATGTGGCACTAGTACTTCTTGTTCTGATTATTGTTCCAGTACTACCCAGCGCCCAGGAAGCGCTGCTGCTGGTCCAGCCGATGTTAAACGGGCCACTGTCTTCGAGTGTTCCATCAACTTGCAAATCCACACCAGCACCATTGTTTATGGATAAAACAGAGGTCACATAATTTCCATAAATAAGTGTACCGTTGAATTCCACGATGGTTTCATCAAGGATCAATGATTGGTCGATGGTAATGGTATGGCCATTTCGAATTAGGATTGTAGCGGAATTAAAATCAGGAGCAATAGATGCCGTTACTACATTAACAGTAAAATTAACATCGTCGGCCGTTTCCCATACCGAAGCAACTTTCCAATATCCTGATTGGAGACTTCTATAATAAAGCGCGGTAGCGTTTGTAGAATTTAGGGTTAGTAGGTTCATAAAAATATACAGACCCAATAGCGATTTTAGTCGTTTCATAAAAAAGTAATTTTAAAACATTCTTCAAAAATTAAAAATCAGCAATAAAAATTCTGATTAAAAGTACTTAACAAATATACAGGTTTTTTTTCAAAAATTAATAACAGTTTATTTTTTCTTTTTTTTCTTATTCTTGTATTCTTGATCTTCTTTTTCTGCTTCCTTCAACAATGCTTTCCAATTGTCGTTGGTGTCTTCTGTAATGGCAAGTGTAGTATTGTAATCGTCTTTTTTGATTTCCATTACTTTGATCTCTTTGGTAAGGAAAGTTTCGATCTCTTCCAGAATTTCTTTTTCTTCAATACTGCAAAAGGAAACTGCAAAACCTTTTGATACTCCCCGACCTGTGCGCCCTACGCGGTGTACGTAATTTTCGGCAACTTCAGGCATGTCGTAATTAACCACGTATTCAACTTCAGGAATATCAATACCACGGGCACTGATATCGGTGGCGATCACCACTTTTGCAGATCCGGTCTTGAATTCGTTCATCACATTTGTGCGGTCTTCCTGTTCTTTGCCTCCGTGCATGGTCAGTGTTTTTATCCCTACCCGTTCCATGGCGGAATGTACTCTTTCAGCACGGACCTGTGTACGTACGAAAACAAGAATTTTTTTATCCGGATTTTCATTGATCAGCCTTTCCAGGAAAAAGCGTTTGTCGTCCATGCTGATAAAGGCTACGGAGTGTGTCACATTTTTGGAAACAGGATCTTTAGGAGAGATTTGAATACGGATTGGATTGCGCACCAAAGAATAAGCAAGGTCTTTAATTTTCTCATTTATGGTGGCAGAGAAAAATAATGTCTGGTGTTTTTTGGGAAGAAATTTCTTTACATCATCGATGTCTCTGAGAAATCCCAGGTCCAACATCCGGTCGGCTTCGTCCAGTACAAGAATTTCTACGTTTGTTATTTTTATATGTTTTTGATAAATAAGGTCAAACATTCTTCCAGGTGTAGCCACTAAGATCTCAGCTCCTTTTGTTAGTTCAGCAATTTGGGGATCTTGTTCTAAACCTCCTGTAATACAAATAGTTTTCAATCGGGTGTACTTTCCAATTTTTGTAAATACTTCTGAAATTTGGATAGCAAGCTCTCGGGTAGGTGCCATTACAAGACATTTAATGTCAGGAATATAATGGTCAGGACGGAGGTTTAAAATAATGTCCAGAACAGGAATTACAAAGGCAGCGGTCTTACCAGTACCCGTCTGTGCAATAGCGAGTACGTCTTCTCCTGCAAGAATGGGAGGAATGGATTTGTACTGAATATCAGTAGGACGGAGGAATCCGGATTCTGCCAAACTTTTTTTAATCTCAGGAGCTATTGTGTAATGTTCAAATTTCATGGAAGACAAATTTACGCATAAATAAATTAAGACCGATTTTAAATCTGGTTTTATGTATTAAATTCAGAAAAAATTGTATATTAAAGCTTGAAATTAGTGGATGCAAATTCTTATGCGTGCAGTTTGTAAAGTATTCTTTCTGTTTGGAGCTCTTGTGAGTTCGCTAATTCCCTATAGAAGCCATGCTGAGAAAACGCTGATATTAGATAATGCCGAAACAAACTATTCTTTAGACAGCAATTACTTTGAAAAAGTAAAGTGGGCGAACGAGGCCAAGCTTGATTCTTCCATTGTTCTTATAAACGACCGTCTTTTTATTCATAACCCCGATGTAAAAAAGGATTATTGGTATCGAATTCGCGTAAGCAATAATGGCACATCGTTATCCGAATGGATACTTGTTTCTTATTTTTATTCTGTTGATGAAATAGATGTTCTTATACAGGATAGTCTTGGAAGAATGGAGAAACAAATCTACCGCGACACGATGAGTGTTTTTTCCAGAGTTATTCAGCATCGGCAACCCTCTTTTCCTATTACGATTAAACCACATGAGACAAAGACAATATTTATAAGAATAAAGAATGAATCTACGTATGAATATGCATTTGGTATTTTTCCTAATTTTTATTTTTTTACCAGATATTCCAGGGAGTATCTTCTGGTTGGGCTTTTTTACGGATTAATGCTTTTTGTTTTCATTTATAGTTTTATAAACTATTTATTCTTTAGAGATAAAGTTGTGTTGATTTACATATTTTTTATTCTTTCTCAAACCATTCATATGTTGTTTCGCGACGGCAATGGGTTGTTCCTTTTGCCTGATTATTCAGAGTATGCAGACCTGATAAAGAATTTGTCACGTGCTTCTATATCTGTTTCTATCTTACTTTATGCAATTTATTTCCTAAAGTTAAAGAGGTCAAGTTTCTCATTCAAGTTTGTGGTTTGTTATATAATAGCCAGGATTGTTTATGCTGCTATTGTTA
>JANYCO010000425.1 GCA_025360235.1 Cytophagales bacterium | reverse complement strand
GTCGAATAGGCAATCGGAAAATTGTGTTTCCTTAATATAAAAACCCCACAACCCATGACCGTTTTTTACTGCAAATGTAGTAGGATTTAAAATTTGAACCTCAGAATATTTTGGTTGAATAAGGTATTTCCCTTTATCGTCCACAACTCCCGAGAGTCCTTCTTTCGCCATGACAGAATATTCTTGGGCAGAAGAGATATGGCTAATCAGCACAAATGTGAAAATGAATAAAGGGATTAGATATGTTTTAGTAGAAAGCAATTTCGTAATTCGTAATTTTTAATTCGTAATTCAAAGAGCCATTCGTGTATCCGGACTACATTCCTGATCTGTGAAATCATTTTTCTGATATTTTATATAAGCCGCCGCTGCTATCATCGCTGCATTGTCGGTGCAGTATTCAAATTTAGGGATATAAATATTCCAGCCTTTTTCCGCCCCTTCTTTCGTAAGCGTATTTCTTAATCCACTGTTGGCAGAAACACCACCGGCAATAGCCACTTCTTTTATTCCGGTTTCACGAATCGCTTTGCGCAATTTTTTCATTAAAATTTCTATCAGCGTAGCCTGAATACTGGAGCAGATATCCGGAAGATTTTTTTCAATAAATTTTTCATCTTCCGCTTTTCGATCGCGAAGGTAATAAAGGAAAGCCGTTTTAATTCCGCTGAACGAAAAGTTTAATCCAGGAGTTTCTACGTTAGGGAATTTATGAGCGAGCGGGTTTCCTTCTTTTGCATATTTATCAATCAAAGGTCCGCCGGGGTAAGGCAGTCCTAGTAGTTTAGCGGTTTTATCAAATGCTTCTCCAACTGCGTCGTCCTGAGTCTCGCCAATTACGGTCATGTCAAGGTAGTCTTTTACAAGTACGATTTGCGTGTGTCCTCCGCTGACCGTGAGGCATAGAAAAGGAAAAGCAGGTTTTGGTTCATCTATAAAGTGTGCCAGGATATGTGCCTGCATATGGTTCACTTCGATGAGTGGCAATTTGAGCGCCAGCGCCAGTGCTTTAGCGAAAGAAACCCCAACCAGTAAAGATCCTAAAAGACCAGGCCCTTTTGTAAAAGAGACGGCATTTAGCATAGATTTTGTTATATTAGCATCGTGAATAGCCTTGTCTATTACGGGAACAATATTTTGCTGGTGTGCACGCGAAGCTAATTCCGGAATCACTCCACCATATTGCTCGTGTACGGATTGTGAAACAATCACGTTAGATAAAATCCGGCCATCGCAAAGTACGGCTGCAGAGGTTTCATCGCAAGAGGATTCTATGGCAAGAATATAAGTCATTAAATATCTTTGGAAAAGAAAATTAACATATTGACAAAGTTAACAAAAGGTTTATTCAAAGTAAGCCTCGTGGTGATTTTGTCTGTGTTTTTATTATTTTTTCTTATTGCGGGCACAGTACAAGTACCTGCTGTACAAAACTATTTGGTGGGTAAAGCTGCCGATTATGCCACTGAAATGACAGGTTATAAGACCACTATAGAAGGGGTTCACATAGATTGGTTTGATATTGTGGTGTTAGAGGAAGCGGTGTTGTGGGATAAACATAATGCCAGAATGATCTATCTGGGGGAAGCTGAAGTGGATTATACCATTCTGTCTTTGTTGAAAGGCAAGCTTTACCTTGATAACATTACTCTTCGCGACGGAGAAGTAAATCTTGTGAGGTATGTGAACGACGAGGATCTTAATTTTTCCGAATTTATTTGGAAGATTCAGGAACTGACCGAACCTAAAGTGAAAAGAGTTGGGCCACCGGTGCCTATTGTAGTTCCAAAATTTACCCTTGATAATATGCTTTTTAGTTATGATGATAAGCGCAAGGATTTTATGAAGGAAGGTGAATTTGATTATTATCATTTTGCGATCGATAGTATTCACGGCACCGTTACAGATCTCTATGCGGTTTTGGATACGATTCAATTAGATGCACATAAGTTGAGTGCCCATCTTTCTAAATCTGATATTAGAGTGAATGATTTGAATACAAAATTTCTTCTGGACAAACATCAGATAAGATGTAGTGATCTTTATGCGAAAGTGGGAGAAAGTGAAGTTGGAAATTATTTTAGGTTTGGGTATAAAGATATCAATGACCTGAGCGATTTTAATGAGAAGGCCGACGTTACTGTTCGTCTTCGGGAGTCTACGGTTTCTGTTAAAGATGTATCTTATTTTGCCCCTTCCCTTAGAGGAATCGAAGATGAAATTTTCATTTCCGGAAATATGAAAGGAAGAATCAATCGATTTTCTGTGGACAGCTTAAATGCAAGTTTTGGGAAAACAGGCCATATTCGTGGCAAGATGAATTTCGACGGACTGCCTTATGTGTCTGAAACATTAATGGATATTAATCTTTCCAATATTGATGTGACAGCAAAAGATGTTATGCAATATTCAGGAGCTTCTTCAGAAGATTTTCTAAATAAATTTGGAAGGATTCATGGGAGGGGAATGTTTACAGGATTTGTAAATGATTTTGTTCTTAAAGGGTATTTTAATACGGGACTTGGAGCCATCAATTCAGATGTAAATTTTAAACTCAATGAGCTGGACAATAATAAATCTAAATACGAAGGTTCGTTAAGTACCCAAAATTTTGACCTTGGAAAATTTTTGGGTATTGATTTTGTTCAGATGATCGATATGGAAGGAACCGTCAAGGGAGAGGGTTTTACTGTAGATCACGCCTCTCTTAAGCTTGACTCTGCCAGAATTCATCGCTTTGGATTATATGGTTACGATTATAAAAATATAAAAACGAATGCAAAGTTTTCAGATAAATTTTTTGACGGATATATAGATGTAAAGGATTCGAATCTGGTGCTCAATGCAACAGGAAAAATTAACATGAAAAATTATCCGGAAGAATTTAATATAAATGGGAAAGTTGAAAAGGCAAATTTGATTAAGTTGAATTTGTCTGGTGTGTTGACACAGGTAAGAACAGATTTTAAATTGGATTTTAAGGGTACTGAGGTAGATAGTATCTTGGGAAAGGCAGAACTTACGAATACAAATATTATTTCTAAGGACAAAGAGCTCTTTCTGAAATCACTTTACCTCACCGTAAACAAAGAGGATAATGAAAAAACGATAGAACTGAATTCAGATATTCTTGGGGCCACAATGAGAGGAAATTTTCTGCTCACTGAGTTGGTTGCTGATGTGCCAATGTTGTTTAAAGAGTATGTGCTGTTTTATGATCAAGATAAAACAATGCTTAATGATTATTATTTGACGAAATCGAAAACCATCAGATCTGACTACTACGATGAGTTTAGTTTTAATCTTAAAAATATAAACGGCTTGGTTGATCTTTATTATCCCGGAATCTATGTTGCTCAAAATACTGTGGTAAAGGGCATATTTACACATGGGAAAACAAATAAGTTTGAATTGTATTCTGCCATTGACAGTTTATTCTATAAGGGAAATGAATTGTACAAAAATACAGTGCGTATTTCTATGTCTAAATTGTCTGATAGTGCTTCGGTATTTGCATCTTCTAATCTTACTTCGAGTATGCAGAATTTTAGTAATTCTTTTAAAACAGAAAAATTCTTTTTTGATGGTAAATGGAATGGACGAAAAATTGAATTTTCTACAGCACTTGAGCAACAAAGCAGTTCAAATGATATTTCCCTAAAGGGTGAGGTAGCCATTAATGAAAAATATAAACAATTATCACTGAAAAATTCAAATCTCAATATTCTGGATGAAAATTGGATGATATCTGATTCAAGTAATATAGATTTTAATAAAAGTAATTTGGTGTTTAATTATTTAAAAGTAAATAATAAAAAACAGTCCATATTACTTAAAGGGGATTTTTCTTCTGATGCATCTTTTCTAGTCGATAATTTCAAGTTGAAAAATCTTAATCCGATTTTGGCATATAAATTAGACGGTGTGCTGGACGGTCAGTTGAAGGTGCGGAACATATACAAAGATTTAGATCTTAACGGCACAATGTCGATCAAACAGCTTAGTATCGATGACTTTGGCTTTGGTGACATTGAGGGTTCTGCTGATTGGGTAGAAAGTGAAAAACAGCTGAATGTAAAAGTAGATGTTTTGCGTGAAGGATTTAAAGCTATTAACATAGTGGGAAATATTAAACCACCTACGGATGATCATAAAGAAGAGATTAGTTTGCTTGCAAATTTCAACTCTGCAGATCTTGGAATTATTACTCCAATTCTTAAAGGTGTGATGAGTGATATTTCAGGTACTGTTAATGGTACTTTGAGAATCGGGGGTAGTCTGAATAGTCTTAGCCTAAAGGGCGATGCTAATGTTGAAAATGGAAAATTTAAAGTCGATTACCTGGGTAGTGTTTATACTTTTAACGATAGAATATATTTTACAGAAGATCAGATTAAATTTAAGAATACCACATTGACCGATATAAATGGGAATAAGGGAATAGTGAACGGTAATATTTCACACGATGGGTTCAAACATTTCTTGGTGGATATAAAAGGTAAATTTCAAAAATTCAATGTCCTTTCTACTACAGAAAAAGATAATAGTTTATTTTATGGTACAGCTAACGTTACAGGTAATTTCAGCCTCTTCGGCCCATTTGAAGATTTAGAGATTCGTGCCAGTGCTAAATCTGAAAAGGATACACGAATATTTATTCCACTTACAGGAGAAAGTGAGGTCTCACAAAAGGATTTTATTAAATTTATTACAAGAAAAGATAATACTAATAAAGTAAATAAAGATAGTGTTGACAATTCCAGAATTCGAATGTTTTTTAATATGGAAATTACACCTGATGCCTATACTGAAATTATATTCGATAAACGTTCAGGTGATATTATCCGTGGGCGAGGGGAAGGCGATATTGAACTTCGTTATGATACGAAAGGTGAAATGACCATGTATGGAAATTATATTTTTAAAGAAGGGCAATATAATTTTATGATGGCGAATGTTATTCCTAAAGAGTTTGTTATTGATAAAGGTTCTCGCCTCTCTTGGAACGGAGATCCTTATGAGGGTACTATCGATATAAAAGCCAAATACAATCAATATGTTTCCCTTAAACAACTTTTCGATACTTCTTTTAAATCCAAGCCGGATTTACAACGTACTTATCCTGTAGATGTAATTTTAAATGTAAAAGGAAACTTGATGTCTCCTGAAATTAGTATGGATATTGATATCCTTCGCTATCCTTCAGATCCTCAACTATCGACCGTGGTTACTGCATTTGAAACAAAAATAAAAACAGATGATCAGGAATTAAACCGGCAGGTTTTTGCCTTAATAATGCTTAAAAGTTTTACTACGCCAAATAGTTTTAGCGGAATGTCTTCCACCGGAATTAATAATGTAAGCGAATTGCTCTCCGGACAGCTAAGTCATTTTCTTTCACAAGCCGATCAAAACCTGGAAGTGAATTTGAATCTTAATAATCTAGATAAAGACGCTCTGAATACACTAAATCTTAGACTTTCTTATACTACTCTGGCGGGAAGATTGAGAATAACCCGTAACGGAAATTTTCAAAATGCACAAGCCTCTTCCCAAGCCAACATCAGTAATATAGCGGGTGAATGGACCGTTGAATATATGTTGAGTAAAGAAGGTAATCTTAGAATGAAGTTGTTTAACAGGATTAATAACAACTCTTTGATTTCAACAGCAGGCACAACCAATACTTCAGCAGGCGTGAGTCTGGTGCATACTCAAGGCTTTGATAGTCTTAAAGACCTCTTTGGTAAGAGAAGAAGATCAAGGAAAAAGAAAGAAGAGGAAATGCAAAAGCGACAAGAAGATGCGTTGCCTAAGGATACGCTCCAGCAAGGTCCGTTGATTTCTCCTTAAATATTATCAATAAAAATAATTAGAAATATGGAAGACGTATCTTCTATCTCCATTTTTTGGTTTAGGCGAGATTTGCGTATAAACGACAATGCCGGGCTCTACAATGCTTTAAAAGGTAATTTCCCTGTGGTGCCTGTTTTTATTTTTGATAAGGAAATACTCGATGATCTCAATGACAAGAAAGACGCAAGAGTAACATTTATTTATGATCAGTTAGAAAAGCTTCATAAACAACTTTTAGAAATCGGATCAGGGCTGCTTATAAAATATGGGAAACCGGAAGAAGTGTACAAACAACTTTTGTCTGAGTATTCAATAAAGTCTGTTTATGCTAATCACGACTATGAGCCATATGCAATGAGGCGGGATAATGCTGTCGGCTCTTTGTTAAAAGAAAATGAGATAGAATGGCACACTTTCAAGGATCAGGTGATTTTCGAAAAAGAGGAAATACTGTCGGACTCGGGAAATTCGTATAAGGTATACACTCCTTATAAAAATAAATGGCTTTCTAAATTAAGTGCTTTCTATCTGAAGCCTTATCCAGTAGAAAAGTATTTGCAAAATTTATATAAGACAAAGGCTTTCGTTTTTCCTTCATTAAAAGATATCGGTTTTGAAAGAACGTTAATTCCTTTGCCTTCTGATACTGTACAGCAAGTGTTGATTAAAAAATACCATGAGCAAAGAGATTTTCCCTACATAGAAGGAACTTCAAGGCTAGGGATTCATTTTAGATTTGGTACAATATCGGTGAGGGAAAAAGTAGCCAAGGCTCAAAAACTTAACGAAGTTTGGCTGAGCGAATTGATCTGGAGGGAATTTTTTATGCAACTGTTGTATCATTTTCCGCATGTGGTTTCGGAACCTTTTAATGCAAAGTTTAAAAAAGTAAACTGGCGTTACGATGAAGATGATTTTAAAAAATGGTGTACGGGAATGACTGGTTACCCAATGGTGGATGCGGGAATGCGGGAGCTTAATTCTACTGGACACATGCACAACCGTGTACGTATGGTAGTAGCAAGTTTTCTAACCAAACATCTTCTTATTGATTGGCGAATGGGCGAAGCTTATTTCGCTGAAAAATTATTGGATTATGACCTTGCAGCCAACAATGGTAACTGGCAATGGAGCGCAGGCACAGGTGCCGATGCACAACCTTATTTTCGAATTTTTAATCCCACCGCACAACAAGAGAAATTTGATCATGATTTTATTTATATAAAAAAATGGATTCCCGAATTCGGAACTCCTGCTTATCCTAAACCCATGATCGATCATAAAGTGGCGACTGCAAGAGCGAAAGAAGCGTTTCTTGTTTTGGCTAAATAAAATCAAGGTTAGAATATTTATACTTTTTTAGTTAACTTTGGAAAGATACGCTAACTATGATCAGATGAAATTTTTCTTAAAAGTATTCTTTTTGTTTTTTGTTTTGAAAGTAATTTCACCTTTGGATGCCTTTGCGCAAAAGGATACAACGGTTGCCGGTATTAATAAAAAAAGATTTGTGCCACTTATGTTAACAGTAGGAGGAAGCTATACACTTGCCTGGGTGGGGTTAAATGAATTGTGGTATAAAAATTATCCAAAGAGCGCTTTTCATTTTTTTAACGACAACAGAGAGTGGCTTCAAATGGATAAATGCGGACACGCCACTACCGCTTTTCAGGAAAGTCGTTTGGGTGTTGATCTTCTTAAGTGGTCAGGTGTGCCGGAGAGAAAAGCAATTATATACGGAAGTCTTACCGGGTTTCTTTTGCAATCGCCTATTGAAATATTTGATGGATACTCTTCTCAATACGGAGCTTCAGTGGGAGACCTTGGCGCCAATGCCACAGGGTCGGCATTGGTGATGAGTCAGTATTTATTATGGAAAGAACTTCGGATCCAAATGAAATATTCTTTTCATCAAACTGAATATGCCAAATTAAGACCCAACGAATTAGGCTCAACTTTGTCACAACAATTGCTGAAAGACTACAACGGACAAACCTATTGGCTTTGCGGAAATTTTTATTCGTTCATGAAAAAGGAAAGTAAATTTCCTAAGTGGTTGAACCTGGCAGTAGGCTATGGCGCAAATGGTATGATCTATGCTGAAACAAAAGATAACGTCGCGAAAGGTTATCATTCTTACCGACAATTTTATTTGTCGTTTGACGTGGATCTTACTAAAATAAAAACACGGAGTGCGTTTCTCCGAAAAGTATTTTATACTGTTAATTTAATCCACCTACCAGCCCCAGCTTTAGAGTTTAATAAAAACGGATTAAAAGTTCACCCCATATATTTCTAAAATGAAGATAGGCGATAAAGTTAGGTTTACCCATGGAAAAGAAGAGGGTAGAATTGTAAAAATTATTGATGCCCGACAAGTAGAAGTTGAGATTGAAGACGGTTTTCGGATTCCTGCGCTTAAAAGTGAATTGGTAGTTGTAGCAATAGAAGAAAGTCATATAGCTCTTGGTGTAGAGGAGTCGGATATGTCTTTTGTGCCACCAAAATGGAATGGAATCTATATCGCCTTCACTTCTTTCAACGACCAGACCTATGAATTGAATCTGGTGAACGATACCAGTTACAAAATCTATTTTGTAATCGGAGAAGAGAAAGAAAGTAGTTATAAAGGTGTATTTTCAGGCCTTGTAGAGCGCGACTCATTTCTTAAATTAAGTGAAGTAAACGTTAAAGATTTCGACAACTGGCCGGAGTTTGTCATACAACTAATATTTTTCTCTTATGGTGAATCGGAATTTCGTCCGCCATTACTAAAAAAATTAAAGTTCCGTTCTTCCTCCTTTTTCAAAAGTAAAAAATTAGCACCTGTTTTAAATAAAGAAGCCTATTTATTTCGAATCGATTTGGATGCTGTGAAAATTGATGCAAAAGCATTGGAAGAAAATATGTCCGATCCAAAAGTGGTGGTGAACTCAAAACCAATGATTGCCAAACCATCTAAAGAAATTGATCTCCATATAGAAAAACTCACAGAGCAACACGAAGGCATGAGTAACACGGCCATGCTGAATTTACAGGTCAGTACTTTTCAAAACAATCTTGACAACGCACTCGCCACAGGAATGGAAGAAATTGTTTTCATTCACGGCGTAGGCAATGGTGTATTGAAAAAGGAAATTCACAAAATTTTAAGCACCTCCAAAACCATCAAATTTTTTCAAGACGCACAGAAGGAAAAGTTTGGGTATGGCGCGACGCTGGTGAGACTAAAATGATTTGATGATGTGCCGATTTGATGATTTGATGATGTTTTATATAATTTGAGAAAATAATCATTATCAAATTATCAAATTGTCAAATTATCAAATTAACTTTACGTAAAGCAAGCCGTCTTACCGCTCCTTCGGGGGAGGAAAGTCCGGGCAACACAGAGTACTGTACTTCTTAATTAGAAGAGCATGCCGCAAGGTGTGTATAGAAAGTGCCACAGAAAACTATACCGCCTGGTAGCAATATCAGGTAAGGGTGAAAAAGTGGGGTAAGAGCCCACTCATGATGCAGTAATGCATCATTGGGGTAAACCTTACAGGTTGAAAGACCAAATAGGCCAACGTACGTAGGGCTACTCGTCCGATGTTGGTGGGTAGGTCGTTAGAGGTGTACGGCGACGTGCATTTTAGATAAATGGTAAGAGCGGTGCCTCGGTACCTAACAGAACCCGGCTTACAGGCTTGCTTTTTTTATTTTCTCCAATTATTTTTTTAACTTACCTTTACATACTACTAAACAGAGATTTACCGAATGGCAAAAATACTCATCATTGACG
>JANYCO010000423.1 GCA_025360235.1 Cytophagales bacterium | reverse complement strand
ATTTGTTGCATAGTGCGTTGCATGTTTTCAGAAGAACCATCAAGGAAGATCGTATTTCCTTTTCCGTTTTCTGCAAAATGTTTGATGGCCTCTGTCCACATAGAGAATAGAATTACAGAAGTATCAAGATTGGCAACTTGCATTTCTTTAGCTGCTTCAGCCATACCTTTAGCTACTTCCTGACGGAATAAAGCCACCCCTTGTCCACGTAACTGAGCAGCTTGTCTTTCTGCTTCTGCTGAAATTTTAATGGCATTACCATCTGCTTCCGCCGCTTTAGTTTTAGTAATCAATAATGCTTGCCCTTCGTTTTCAGCCGCCGCTTTCAAATTGTTGGAAGCCACTACCTGAGCCATTGAGCGCATAATTGCATCGTCAAACGTAATATCATTTAATTGAAGATCGATCAAATGGAAACCCCATTCAGCTAAAGTATGATCAAGATTTTCTTTTACATCACCAACTATTTCACCTCTCAAAGAAAGGACTTCGGATTGTTTTTTAGTTGCTACAAAACCACGGATATTACCTTCTACGGTTCTTACCAACGCTTGCATAAAACTACGATCGTCCATAAATTTGAAGGCTACATTTTTGATTGTTTGTTCGGCTTGATCTACTACCGAATAAAGAATCATGGCTTTAAAGAAAACATTTGCCTGATCTTGTGTGGTGGCCTGAAATTCCATTTCCGCCGAACGGTTTTGGATAGAGATTTTCTTGTGAATTTTTTCTATCAATGGAATCTTTAAACTCAACCCCGGGGATAAAACTCTACGGTATTTACCAAATACGGTAATAACACCAACGCTTCCCTGTGTTATCGTAACGAATGACGAAAACAAGATAACAACGCCTAAGAATAAAAAGACATATGTAACTTCCATTTTTTTCTAAAATTTAAAAGGTTTAATTAAGGTTTATTATCTTCAATATTACAAATTTTTTTAATTACTTTCTATTTCTTAAAGCAATTTCATAAGCTCTTTCATAATGTACAGCAAGATTTGCCCAGTCAAAAGCCTCTGCAGACCTTTCTGTTCGGTTTCTTTGTGTAATTCTGTCCTTGCGGGATAATTTTATAAAGGAGTACAACTGATCTGCCAGTTGTTGTGCAGCATCGTTATATGATTTGCCTTTTCTGTTTACTACATAGATCCCTTTTTTCTCATGGTCGGGTATCGTTTGCATTACATACTCCCCAAAGCCTGCAAGGTCAGAAGTGGCAGTTGGTACCCCACTCGCTATACATTCCAAAGGAGTATAGCCCCATGGTTCGTAATAACTTGGAAAAACGCCAAGGTGGCAACCTCTAACAAATTGACCGTATTCCATAGCAAATAAAGGGTTGGAAGGTGCAATGAAATCAGGGTGGTAAACGATTTTTACTTTGTCGTGCTGATTGTTTATAAGATTGGCTGTGCGTAAATAATTTAAGATGTCGTCTCCTGCATCGTTGTGCAAGTTGTGTGTAACTACCGAAGGAAGGTTATTTGTTTTCCAGGATTGTAATTCCCTTTTCAAACGCAATCCCCAATATTCGTCTACAAATTTATTCAGGTCGTGTTGTTTTACTCCGGGATTAGAAGCCGTACTGTAGAAAAATTTCTCAGCTACGATCTTCGTAATTTCATCACAGGTTCTGCGAATCTCCTGCATCTGTGCTCTGGAGTGAATTACACTAGGATTGATGCTGTGATAAGGTTGTTTGGTAATGAAAAACATGACAATAGTGGTGTCAATATTTTCGTTCTTCATTCTCCAGTTAAGACGCGCCAAGGCTTCCAGGGTCATATCAAATCCTTTGTTCTTGTATTCGTACCTGCCTGAAGTAAAGAAGTAAAGCGTTTTGTCCAAATCAAAGGAATAACTCTGGAAGAAATGCCCCATCACAAATTGATGGATTTTATCTTTATAGTCTTTATGTAAATTTTGGAATTCATGTAACGCCGTAAACCGTTCAATGTTTAGTCCGTTTGGAAGAATTACATCTGGTCGTCTTCCAAGTAAGGATTCACATTCTTTAGCAGTCACTTCACTGACTGTAGTAAATACATGTGCCCCATGGGCTGCGGCCCTTTCGATACGGGCAGTAGCTTCAATATTAAAATTTCTTGCTTCATTGAGCCAATCGAAATAGGGGAGATGCTCATAGAAATTTGGATCGTTCATTGCCAGATAACGACCAAGTATGGTAGCATGCGTGGTGAAAACAATGGATATGTTTCTGTTTTCATAACGTAATTCCGGTATTGCTGTACCCACCATCCATTCATGGAAATGGGCTATTACATGTTTTGTTGTAGTCTCTGGTTTTACAAGTTCAGTAAGGAATAGTTTTGTTAAAAAACCAAATGCAATGATCTGATCCATCAATTGATCCCCTTCACTTGTGGTGATGGAATGGTGTTCCCAAAGCAAATATTTTGCCTCTGCCATTCTTTGATGAATGCTGTGAGGATTTATCAATACAACTAAAGGTCTGCCTGATACAAGCCAATAACCGAAATGAACTTCGATTCCTAAATTGCGGAGATTTTGTACTGCTTTCCCAAAGGGAGAATCATAATCGTCACAAGGTTCAAACTCAGCTGGTAATCTACTGTGGAGATAAGGCCCAATCAAACAATAATTGTCGCCCCATTTCTCTTTCATGGCGGGCACTTTGGTGCGTATTACGGTGTATATACCCCCTACTTGATTACAAACTTCCCAGGCTATCTCTACCAGTAAATTGTCTTTGCGGTTATTGTCGTACATTTTTTAATGTGATAGTTAATAATTTCTGAAATTTATACAAATATATAGTCACTGCGAAAATTATTTAGGGTAAAAAGTTTTATATTTAAGGCATAAATGAATTTCGCTATGAATACGAAGAATAAAACGAAAAGGTTGGTAGCAATCAGCGGTTTGATTATTATAGTCCTACTCTTGAGTATTAATACTAATGCTCAGATAGTTATGCCTAAAGACGAAGCTGGAAAGATCACTTATCTGGATATTGTGAAGATGGACAGTATCCCAACCGATACGATTTTTAAAAGAATAGTCAATTGGGTAAAATATACCTATCCTAATAGCAAGACAACTGTTGATACTAGTAAATTGGCTTTAGCAACAAGAGGTAGATT
>JANYCO010000395.1 GCA_025360235.1 Cytophagales bacterium | reverse complement strand
GGTCAATTATCATCAATAACTTATCAGTATATTCTTCCAATACGGATTGTGGCATTCTGTATTCCGTAATATCAGAGCCTGAAAAGTAATACAGGTTTGTGGTTTCGTCCGCTATTATTTCCCAGGAAAACCATTTAAGTTTTTGTTTGGAATCAATTAGTCGACATTCGAAAGAAACGGAATTTGCGCCTGCAGAAAGTTTATGGAGATAAGTACGGATCGCCTCTTTGTCTTCAAGGAAAAATAAGTCAGTAAAGGAAATTTCAGACAAATCTTTAAGTTCAAGATCGCATAATCGAATTAGGCTTGGATTTGCTGCCAAGAGACTCAAATTTGGATCAATAATTCCAAGAGGACTATTAGAGAGATTGAAAAATTTTTCAGAATTTAACATACACCCGCTTACTGATTCGTGCCACACCTATAGTATTCAATGCTCAATATACAATATGTTCAGAAAAACAGCGGTATTTTTATAATAACTTTTAGGTTGATATTGACTACTTATGAGTACTCAACAAATCGTCTACGGATTGGATTGACAATTCAATTCTTTTTTCATAATCACCCGATACAAGTACGTATGGAAGGTTTCTGCTGATGAGTTCATTTTTAAAAAGGTCAAATAGTTCCTCCCTGTTATCTGGTCTGTCACGATGTGGTGGATCAGGTACCCAAGGTATATCTACGTTAGTAAGTAGGTATAAATCGTAGTTTCTTTTAACAGCTGCTAGTGCTATCCATTCATCGTCCCGACCGAAATAATATTTATTGTATACATAAGTCATAAGAGGATTGGTATCGCAGAAAAGGAGGCGATTGGCCTGCTCTTCCGTCGAATCCTCAAATGCTACCTGGCCAATCACAATCTGAGGAATATCCTGTGGCTGACAAATTTCATCGCTTTTTCTGCCAAAAGGATCGTAGAGCTCCAGTTTTAAATCCAGGTAATAACGCGCGTACTCTGCAGCATAAAGCGTGTTATAATGCTTTGCCAGTTGTTGTGCCAACATAGTCTTTCCGGTAGATTCAGGACCGTATAAAACTATTTTTTTTATACTATTGGCTGTGTTTTCTTTAATGATTTTACCCATAAACAATATCCTATAGATGCAAAGACTACAAAAATGCCATACATAAAGAATGACGGATAATTATGTCTTTGAAAATGCATAATTGTATATATGATGTCTATAACAATCCATACAATCCAGTTTTCTGCCAGTTTGTTGTTCATCATCCATTGAGCCGAAATACTTAGGGCTGTTAATAATGAATCAAGATAAGGCAGTTCATCGTCTGATTTTTTATCGAAGAAAATGCCCATCGGAATAAACATAGCCAAAGTAATACCGATAATTATCCAGATATGTTTTTTACTTGCTTTGGAAATTTTCAAATTGGTTTTATTTTCCCCTCCATAAAGCCAATGGTACCAGCCATGGAGGCAAAATAGTAAGAAGATTCCCTGTAAGTACATACTTGCATAAAAAGTCTGTTGGTAATAAAAAATACCATAAAGTAATACACTGATTATTCCTGTTGGCCAACACCAGATATTTTCCTTTGCTGTCAAAAGTACGCAGATGATGCCAAAAGCAGCGCCTGTTACTTCAATATAGTTGAGCGTATAAGGCATATTATCTCGATAATAGTTCGTCGATTAATAAAAAAACTTCTATATGGTGTTTTCCGATTCTTGCTCCCCTTATCTTTCCTAGCCGAACAACAATGGTTTTTAGGTTCGGAATTATAATAATATTTTGTCCAAGGATTCCTCTTGCATAAACTATTTTGTGCCCTTTATAATCCGGGATGATCCACCATTGGTAGCCATAAAAATCGGATTTTTTCATATCAAGGTCTCCGTCGGGAAGAGCGTTTGGTTGGATTGAACTTAAAACATAATCGAGCGGGATAATTTGTTTTCCATTCACTCTTCCACTGTCAAGATAGAGTTTTCCAAACTTTGCAAAATCTCTGGCGTTGGAGTTTACACAGCAATATGCTTTTTCATCACCATTATCTTTGTCAAGACTCCATAAAGCCTCATGTTCACAACCCATTGGCTCCCATAATTTTTCAGCGGCGTAATCACTGATTTTTTTTCCTGTTGCTTTTTCTAAAACAAAAGAGAGTAGTTGTGTATCGCCGCTTTTGTAACGAAAGATTTTACCAGGCGCTTCAATAGGCTTCAGCGTGTTTATTAATTTTTTCAGATCGGTGCCATAATAAGCTTCTGTAGTGGGAGAAAAAGGACTGGCGTAACCCTCTTCCCAATTTAAACCAGAACTCATTGTTAAGAGATGTCGGATGGTTATTTTTTTCTTGTCTCCTTCACAGAATTCTGGCAAATAATCGCAAAGAGGTTGGTCTATGTTCTTTATTTTACCTTCCTGCAAAGCTATTCCTGTGAGTGCGCTTACATAGCTTTTGGCCATAGAAAAGGAATTTGAGAAAGAGCTGTCGCTGTATCCGTCCCAGTATTCTTCATATTCAATCGAATCGTTTTTGATAATGAGCAACGCTATAGTCTCAAGTGCAGTAAGTTTAATTCTAAGCGAGTCGCTAATGTTTTTTTTGTTATAGTTTTTGGAAAGCGCCCATGGAGTCGGATGCGAACTTTTGTGAATTACTCTTTTTGGAAATAGTTTATAATCGTCGATGTCTGCAAAATTATATATCAGTCCTTTATAGAAATAGCCTCTTCCACTAAGTAAAACCCATCCATTAAAAAGAATTAATGCCGCAAGTGAAATAAGTCCTATATACCTGAATGTTTTTTTCATGTTCTTAGAAATCGTAGCCAAAGGTAATATAGAGTTGAGGCTTGGATAAAACATTATTCTGAAGTCCCCAGCCTA
>JANYCO010000354.1 GCA_025360235.1 Cytophagales bacterium | reverse complement strand
AGCCCGTCTGTATAGGCAAACAACATAGAATGATGAGGCAGCAGAATTTCCTGTTCGTTAATAAAAGGTAATTTATCAAAAACCCCCAATATCGTTGTTCCCTTATCCAGCAATATAGCCTCCCCTCTGGCAATCAACATGGGTGGGTTATGGCCTGCGTTGACATATTTGATGGTATTTTTTTCAAGATCAAAGACTGCTACAAAAAAAGTTATAAATCGTTCTCCCTTTGCATTATCCAGAATGTTATAATTCAACGCTCCGATTATTTGCTTTAGATCACTTGTCTGACGAACAAGCGTACGAAGAGAAGCCTGAAAATTTGACATCAATAAGGCCGCAGAAATTCCCTTACCGGAAACATCAGCGATACAGATAAGAAAAGATTGTTTAGAAAGTTGAATATAATCGTAATAATCTCCTCCAATACTATCGTGCGGATGATAACTAGCTTTAACATTTACGCGCTCGTTGGTAGGAAGATTTTTTGGAAACAAATACGATTGCACTTCCTTTGCTATCTCCAGTTCTTTTCGAAATGCTTGTTGCGCCAATTCTTTTCTAGCCAATTTTTTATTTTCAATGGCTACAATAATTATATTCGTGAATGTTTGTATAAAGGAGGTACTCACCTCTTCCATTCCAATATCTTTATTACTACTGCTCACAAATACATAGGCAAGCATTATAGATTTATGTGCGATTGGAATAACTTTATCAAATTCATTAAACTCAGAGCTAATGTCTGTCAATCCTGTTATTTTATTAATTGAAAGTATTTCAGCAGAAACAGGTTGTTCTTTGTAATTTTTTTCTGTACCATAATTCACCTTACAGCTCCAATCCTCGTCCATCACGTAGAGCGCTAGTTTATTGATGTTCAGGTTAGCTATTAAAGTAAAATGGTAAATTTTATAAAGTGCTTCTTCCGGGAGATTTGAATTTATGGCTTGTGTAATTTCGAGCAGAGAATTCAACTCCAACTCTTTCAGATGAAGAAGCTTTTCATGCAAATTGGGTGAATCGTTTACCATTTATTTGAACTTTGAGGATCGTAGGCATCTCTAAGGCCGTTTCCAAAAAGGTTAAAAGCGAATACCAACAAACAGATAAAAAGACTTGGCATAAATACCAAATAACCACCATCACTTTCCCAATTTGAATTATAACCTTCAAATACCATTTTACCCCAGGAAGGCATTGGAGGTTGTACTCCCAAACCAAGGAAACTTAAGCCTGCTTCCACAAGAATAGCAGTAGCAAAATTTGCTGTTGCTATGACAATGATAGGTCCGATTACGTTAGGCAATATATGAACGAAAATAATTCGAAGATTTCCAATTCCTAAGGCTTTGGCTGCTTCTACATATAATTTCTCTTTAATACTCATGATCTGACCACGCACCACTCTTGCCGCTTCAACCCACATAGTAAGACCCACCGCCACAAACGCCACCCAGATTCCTTTACTTTGCAAAGCCAAACTAATGGCGATGACCAGCATGATACTTGGAATTGACCACACTACAGTCATCAACCACATAATCGCATTGTCGATCCAGCCTCCAAAGAAGCCTGCCAATGCTCCTAAAGATACGCCCAAAATAAGAGAAATTATTACTGAGATAAATCCGATAGAAAGCGAAATTTTTGTTCCAAAAAGCAACATACTGAGAAAATCTCTTCCATCTATACTAGTACCTAGAAGATAAGTTCTTTTCTCCAGATTTTTTTCTTCAAATTCTTTAATGAGTTCTGTTCGGGTAGTTAGGTGTAATTCCTCTTTCAGATCAAGGTATTGGATTTGATCACCATTTATTTCGTAATTATAACCAGAAGCCGTATCTGGTTTTATTTTCAAAGAAAATCCGGAGTAAAGCTTTTCAACAGAATTAACAAGAGGTTGAGTGAGTACCTCTTTATCCCTTCCATAAATCGTATAATAAATCGTGTAGTCTTTTATTTCATACCAGCTGATAGGCTCTATCTTATATTCACTCTCCTGCCCAAAAAAAATATATTCTATGAAATTCACTTTTGCTATATCTCTTTGCTTGATTGTTTTTAAAAGCAAGACCTCAAAGCCCGGAGATTTTTTCTTTATATGAGGAGAGCGGTCATCCGCATTAGGCGTACTATCAGGCATAATTAGATACCCCAGAAATGCGACTAGGTGAGCAAAAACAATAACAATCAACCCGAACATAGCAGGCTTATTTTTCAATAGCCTTCCTCTTACATAGTAAGAAGGTGTTTTTATGTCCTTTTTCTCTAGCTTTGTCATACGCCGCTATCTACTGTTATGTATCATCAGGCCTTTTTTACTTGCCAGAAAATTATACTCTTTATAATTCATTTTTACCAACTCTAGTTCTTCTATTTCCTTTTCCGAAATTTTTTCCAAACATTTTACCCAACCCTTTTTAATCAAGTCCAGCAAATCTTCTTTCAATT
>JANYCO010000345.1 GCA_025360235.1 Cytophagales bacterium | reverse complement strand
GTGCCAAATTGGCACCTCCAATCCTGAAGACAAAATGGGATTACGATACACTCCATTTTGTTTCACAGAACAAGGGGTAGCCATGTTATCTAGTGTTTTAAATAGCAAAACAGCTATTGAGGTTAATATTCAAATTATAAGAATTTTTACCAGAATCAGAGAAGTTTTATTTACACACCAGGATATACTACTAAAAATGGAACAATTGGAAATGAAAATGCTTCATATAGACCAAAAGACTCATAAAAACGAAGAAGAAATTCTTATTGTTTTCAACGCTTTAAAGCAGCTTTTAAGTTCGCCACAAGAACCTATTGAACCCATTGGCTTTAAAACTTCAGGTTATAAAGGAAATGAATAATTTCTACAAGTACTTAAAAGAGGCAAAATCTAAAGGAAAAGAAAGATTAACTTTCCCTAATATTAAACGATATACTTTAAATAAAGAGTTGAAATCAGAAATAATGATTGATAAAGAAAAAAATATTATCGCCCATCTGAATAATGCTATTGGCACCGAGTCTAAATTCATTTATTATATTCCAAACCACGAGGTCGAAGCCATCACTCTTCAACCCAAAGATTTTGGAGGACTCAGCAAAACGAATGGCTATTATTACAACAAAGACAATGGAAGAATAATCTCCATTGGAAGATACCAGAATTCGCTCGATGGAGGAAGAGAAATTGAAGTACCTGATTCAATTGGGGAACTTACCGATTTACGATTTTTGTTTTTATGTGGTGATTATTCTTACGGCGCGGATGTATACTGGAGCGTTGTGTTTAATGGCCTTCCCAAAACTATTGGTAATCTTAAAGAATTACGAAAAATGGATTTCACAGGAAACGCTATCAATCGTCTCCCAGATTCTATAGTCGATCTGAAAAAATTGGAAGTGCTGGATCTTAGCAACAACTTTTTCACTGAAATCCCAAAAGCGATATTCCAATTAAGCTCATTAAAATCATTATCGTTTGCAGGTTGTAAGCTTACTAAAATTACAGTAGAAATTGAAAAAATAAAAGTACTTAACTCTTTAGCTTTAAGCTACAATGCCTTGACGGAGCTCCCCTCCTCAATTGGAAATCTATCCAATCTTGAATGGCTAGGGATTTCAGATAATAGAATCGAACAACTTCCCTTATCTATCCTTAATTTAAAAAACCTAAAAGAAATAAGTTTGGACAAAAAATGTTGGAAGAATTCAAATAAAGCAAATAATAATTTATTTGAGAACACCTTTGATGAGCAAAAAGTTAAGGTCAGAGTTTATTAAAACATACTGCTCCCCCTTTCATCCCATTTTCTTCTATACTCCTTTCCTTCTTTACTCCTCTCTTTTAACCCCAAAACCCTATTTTTACTCATTTTTGCAGGAATTTTCCTTCTATTCTTTGTCTCCAAGTCAATTTTAACTACCTTTGTGCCTCTAAAAAAATTATACTATGAGTAATACACCAAGTACCCTGTTTGATAAAGTGTGGGATTCCCACGTGATCCGTAAAATTGAAGACGGACCGGACGTGTTTTTTATTGACAGACATTTTATTCACGAAGTAACAAGTCCCGTAGCTTTTCTTGGATTAGAAAGCAGAGGCTTGTCTGTATTGTTTCCAGAAAAAACATTTGCGACAGCAGATCACAATACTCCCACTATCAATCAACACTTGCCTGTACAAGATCCTTTGTCCGCAAATCAGTTGAAGGCGCTGGAAAGCAACTCTGCGAAATATGGCATTTCTCACTGGGGTTTAGGAAATCCTAAAAACGGAATTGTACACGTAGTAGGTCCTGAAAACGGAATTACACTTCCTGGCATGACCATCGTTTGTGGTGACTCACATACTTCAACGCATGGTGCTTTTGGAGCTATCGCTTTTGGTATCGGAACGTCTGAAGTAGAAATGGTATTGGCTTCTCAATGTATTATGCAGCCAAAGCCAATGAAAATGAGAATTAATGTGAATGGCAAATTAGGAAAAGCAGTAACTCCTAAAGATGTTATTCTTTATATAATTTCAAAAATCTCTACTGGTGGTGCTACAGGATATCTTGTAGAATATGCCGGAGATGTATTTGAAAAAATGAGCATGGAAGGTCGTATGACCGTTTGCAACATGAGTATCGAAATGGGTGCGCGTGGTGGCATGATCGCTCCTGACGAAACTACTTTCGCTTACCTTAAAGGCCGCGAAAAATCTCCGAAAGGCGCTGACTGGGAAAAAGGTCTTGCTTACTGGAAAACATTGAAGACGGACAAAGACGCTAAATTTGATTTAGAATATACCTATGATGCGGCGGATATCGAACCAATGATCACCTTCGGAACAAATCCCGGAATGGGAATTGGCATTTCTAAATTAATTCCAAAAGCTTCTGATCTATCAGGAGGCGTAACTACTTATGAAAAGTCGCTTAAATACATGGGCTTTTCAGAAGACGATAAAATGGTCGGAAAAAAAGTGGACTATGTATTTATCGGTAGCTGTACCAACGGACGTATTGAAGACTTCAGAGAATTTGCCTCCATTATAAAAGGCAGAAAAAAATCGGATCATGTTACCGCTT
>JANYCO010000336.1 GCA_025360235.1 Cytophagales bacterium | reverse complement strand
ACGAAAAGTATTTTGGTATTACACCGATACCTACTGGACAATCAAAGAATACGATATGGCTGGCAATCAAATCCGTCTGATAAAAAAAGTAACACAGATTGCCAGAAGAGAAAATAAAGAAAAAGTTATAAAAGAAGAAATACGTACCTACGAACCAAAAGTTCAACCAAAAGAAAGTATTCGTCCAGAATAAAACAGAACATTATGAAAAAGCTACTATTAGTATTTGTCTTGTTGGGATTTTTATCAACCGCATGTAAAACCGGTAAAAAATGTGGAACCTGTCCTGATTTCACTAGAAAAGACTATAAGAAGAAGCACTGATTTTTTTAATGGTTAATTCGTGTCTGGTGTCTTCACAAGACACGAATTAAATAATAAATGGTTAATGAAAAATCAACATTAACAATTAACCATTTATCATTAACAATTATTTTACCGCTTCTCTCACTCTAATTAATTTTATCAAAAGCTCTTCCAGTAAATCCAGTTGTAACATATTTGCGGCATCAGATTTTGCTTCATTCAGGCGAGGATGTGTTTCGATAAATAATCCGTCTGCACCTACAGCTATTGCAGCTTTAGAAATAGTTTCAATCATTGCAGGACGTCCACCTGTAACTCCGGATACTTGATTCGGCTGTTGAAGGGAGTGGGTGCAATCCATTACAACTGGAACGCCAAATGCTTTCATTTCCACTAAATTTCTATAGTCAACAACCAGGTCAGAATAGCCAAATGAATTTCCACGGTCGGTAAGAATTACGTTTGGGTTGTTTAGCGATTTTACTTTTTCTACTGCAAATTTCATTGACTGTCCGGAAAGGAATTGTCCTTTTTTTACGTTTACGGCTTTTCCTGTTTGTGCTGCCGCTACTAGTAAATCTGTCTGGCGACAAAGAAAAGCAGGGATCTGTAATACGTCCACATACTCTGCAGCCATTGCAGCTTCATGGCTTTCATGAATATCGGTAACGACAGGAATAGTGAAAGTGTCGCTTACTTCTTTAAGAATTTTTAATGCTTTTTCATCACCTATTCCTGTGAAGGAATCCAGTTTGGTGCGGTTGGCTTTTTTGTACGAACCTTTAAATATGTATGGGATTTTATATTTGTCTGAAAGTTTTACAATGCGTTCTGCAATCTCCATAGCAATGTCTCTGCCTTCTATGGCACAAGGTCCAGCCATTAGAAAAAAATTACCGCTATCGGTGTATTTTAATTTTGAAATAGTGATCATGATAGTTTGTTTATTAAGACAAAGAAAATAGTTTATGTGACTAATTCCTAATTCAGGTAGTATAAATAAATGCGTCATTGTGAGTAGCCTTTCAACCTTTTAATTTCCAGCCTACTCCAGCTGCGAGCTGACAGATTGCTTTACCAAAGTCGCTGACGCTCCTATGGTTCGCAATGACGGTTATTTTATAACGTTTTTGCTTCGTCATTTCTTGTCCTCCGTCAAGACGCTTGTTAACGATGTAGTACCTCAATTATACAATGCCTTTTTTATAAGCATTGGAATAACCATTAGGCGTTTTCGTAACTTTTTTAGTACTTTAACGTTTAAATTTTTAATTAACTTTTTTAAACCTTTTTTACTAATGACCAAAGTAATTATTTTAGGGGGAGGAGTAGCCGGATTAAGTGCTGCTCATGAACTCATTAATCGGGGATTTGAAGTAGAAGTCTACGAAACAAAAAATATTCCTGGAGGAAAGGCAAGAAGTACGTCTGTGCCGGATTCTGCGGTAGATGGCAGAAATCCATTGCCCGGAGAACATGGATTTCGCTTCTTTCCAAGGTTCTATAAGCATGTAACTGCTACCATGAAGGAAATTCCATTTAAGAATGGGAAAACTGTTTTTGATAATCTTGTTCAGACTACAGAGATCCGGGTAGCTCGTTTTGGGAAGGATTCTTTTTTCCTTCCAGCCCGTTTTCCCGGATCACTTAAAGAGATTAGAAAATATTTAGATCTTGATAAAAATACCGATCTGGGCCTCTCAGATGAAGAAAAGCAATATTTTGCTGAGCGTATGTGGCAGTTGATGACCAGTTGTTATGAGCGGAGAAAACACGAATACGAACGGATGGGTTGGTGGCAATTTATTGAGGCAGATCGTTTTTCGGAAACGTATAAAACATTTCTTGCCAGAGGGCTAACACGTACACTAGTGGCGGCAAGGGCGGAAACAGTAAGTACAAAGACAGGTGGCGATATAATGTTGCAACTGATGTTTGATATTGCACGTCCAGGCACAAGTAGCGACAGAATATTAAACGGGCCCACCAATGATGTCTGGATTAATCCTTGGCTGGAACACCTTAGATCAAAAGGACTGCGGTATACCCTTAATGCAACACTAGTAAAAATACTTACTGAAAGGCCGGATAAAATTTCTGGTGTTGTGGTAAAACAAGATGGAGTGGAAAAAACAGTAACCGGTGATTATTATATTGCGGCTGTTCCGGTAGAAGTAATGTCGGGTTTGTTGAATCAGGGAATGTTGGATATTGATCCTACACTTGAAAATATTAAAACGCTTGCATTGAATGTTTCCTGGATGAATGGGATGCAATTGTATCTTACGGAAGATGTAAAAGTAAATCACGGACATACCGTTTATGTAGACACCCCATGGGCGCTTACTTCTATTTCACAAGCGCAATTCTGGACAGATTTTGATTGGTCTAAGTATGGAGACGGAAAAATAAAAAGTATTCTTTCGGTAGATATTTCGGATTGGTTTTCACCAGGTATTCTTTATGGTAAGGCAGCGAAAGATTGTTCACAGAAAGAAATAGTGGAAGAGTGCTGGGCTCAGTTGAAAAAGAGTCTTAATGTAAATGGCCAGGTGCTCCTTAAAGACGAATATTTACACAACTGGAATATTGACAATAGTATTGTTCCAAGCATTCCCGCTATCAATCAGGAACCTTTATTGGTGAATAATAAAAATACTTGGATGTTGCGTCCTTATTCGTATACAGATATTAGTAATTTTTTCATTGCCTCGGACTATGTAAAAACAAATACAGATCTTGCTACGATGGAAGGTGCAAATGAAGCAGCACGTAGAGCCGTTAACGATATTTTAAATGCCAGTAAATACAGAGGATCGTATTGCAAAGTTTGGAACTTACACGAGCCTTGGTATCTGACTTTTTTCAGGTACAAAGACAGAAGGCGTTATGCACAAGGGTTGCCATGGGATGGAAAACTACCATTTGGTGTAGAATCGCTTACAAAATTTCTAAAAAAAATAGCTCAACTTTTTAAATAATAAATTTTATGCTAAATCTAATTGTGTGGCTTAATCTTGATTACTATACACCTTTGCAACTTGTGCTGTTTGGACTAGGGGCAGTACTTTGGATTGTAAATTATGTTTTTATAGTACGAAACGTAATTAAAAATAAATTTGTAGAAATGCCTGCGGCGGTATTATGTGCAAATTTTACATGGGAATTTTTATGGGCCTGGATCTTTGTACAGAACATGGGTTTTGCAATCGGACTGGGGTATAAACTTTGGTTTTGTCTTGATGTATTTATCGTTTGGGGATTTTATAAATACGGCTACAAACAAGTAGACAAATCTGTTGTACCTTATTATAAATTACTTTTTACCTTTGCTATCCTCTCTTGGCTTGCGGTACTATACTTTTATATAGATAATGGACTCGACAATCCTATTGGCGCAAACTCCGCGTATGTAATCAATATTTTGATCTCGTCCTTATATATATTTATGTTCCTTCGGTTGGAAAATAAATCGCTCCTTTCTTTTACTACAGCCTGGACAAAAGGAGCAGGTACAGGATTTATTAGTTTAATGTGTATACTACGCTGGCCGGAAAATACATGGCTTATCAGTATGTGTGTGGCCTGTTTTCTGATGGACCTGTTTTATATTTATTTGTTTTTACAATACAAAAAGCATAAAGCAGCGCAATTGAGTTAAAATGAAAGAACGTATTTATAGAATATATTTTTCAATTATTAATGCTGGTCTAATAGAGAATACAGCACTAGGGAAAAGATACAGGCTTATTTCTATAAATAAGTTTTGTTTTTTTTGTATCTTAATATCTTCCCCATACCTTTTTATTTTTTATGCTATCAATTCGATAGCGCCATTTACGCTTATTTTCTCAGCGCAGATTTTATTTGCCATGGTTATTTTTATTAATTATAAGCAATATTATAATGCAGGACGATTTCTTCTTATTTTTACTACAGCACTTAGTGTGCTTTTTATTTCTTTGATGTTAGGTTTTGAGTCAGGGTTTCATTTGTATTTATATACAGCCCCTTTGTTTGTCTTTTGGTTGTTTGACATTAAAGAAATTAAAAATATAGTATTCGCAGCATCTGTATATGCAATAGTATATATTTTGGTTTTTATTTTTAAATATAATACAACTCCCATGTATACTATTAATTTCAATTTTTTTGGAGTAGATTTGTATTCTCTCAATATGGGCTTAAACTTTGTGCTCTTATCGTTGTTGTTTTATAATTATACAAATTATTACAAACTACTTTCTGTAAATCTTATTCAAAAACAAAAACACCTCGAGTTAGAAATCAGCAAGAGAATAGAGTCGGAAGAGAATACAAAGAAAATTTTTCAGGAACTTTCCAAAAGCTATAGCAGTCTGGAGCAATTTAGCTTTATCATCTCTCATAATATTAAATCTCCTCTTGCCAATATAAAAGGTTTTTTGGGGTTGTACGATAAAGAGGGGAAGGATTTGGAATTTAATAGGAACCTTATTGAGCATATTGAAACATCTACAATGAATCTTGATGATACACTTTCGGATCTTAACTACATTCTTAAATCGCAAAAGGAGATTTTAAAAAAGCGGGAAGAAATAGTTATAAAAAATTTGATTAATACTATACGGGTTTCTTTGTCTGCCGAAATCCTATCCAGTAGTGTTGAGTTAGTAGAACAATATGAAGAAGGGATAAAATTATTTTCGATACGATCAATTTTACATAGTATTTTTTTTAATTTGATCCAAAATGCCATTAAGTTTAGAAGAGACGGTATAAAATCAGTGATATCTATTTTTGTAGAACAAGATGAAAGGGGCACTATCATTAGAGTAGCTGATAATGGCATTGGTATTGATCTCGACAAATACGAAGATCGTATTTTTAATTTGTATAATAGATTTAATACAACTATTGAGGGTAAAGGTATTGGTTTATACCTCGTGAAAAATCATCTTGATTTGTTGGGCGGAACTATTGAAGTTTCTAGTAAGATAAATGAAGGAACCACTTTTAGTATGAGAATTAAAAATTAAATAATTAACAGATGTCAAAACTATCAGTTTTACTTATAGATGACGATGCTATTTCCAACGTCTTTAATTCGATGATTCTTAAACGGAATTATCCTAGTGTGCAGATCCATGCTACTTGTGGAGCGTCTGAGGCGATCGATTATCTTAAAGGTAATCCTTTAGATAAGCCCACTATTATTTTTCTTGATCTTAATATGCCTGTAATGAATGGATGGGATTTTATGGAAGAGTATAAAAAATTAAATTTAGGAATAGATGTAGTATTAGTTACTTCCTCTGATGATATTGGAGATATTGCTAGGTCTAAAGATTTTGTTGAAATTAAGCACTATTTGGTAAAGCCCATTACTGTAAAAGATCTGAAAGAGGTACTGGCATAGTCGGATAAGTAAGTTGTCCTGATTATAAGTCTTTTGATTTGGATGATTGTATGAAAGTGAATGGAAAATGCGATCATTGTTGCTAACTGTACTATTCACTTAATAAGTTGTTTAATTTTAATAAATCAGCCTTTTTTTTAGTACCTAAACGTATAAAATGCCCGCTTTGGGTGATTATGAAGTGCTATTGTCACCTACACGTTCTTGTCTTCAGGCTCCTTTTTTCTCTTTTTTTAATTAAAGTATTAATAATTAATTAGTTAATATGTTCGTTGATTGTTTTCTAAGAGCTCATAAAATGTCATAAATTATTAATTATCAGTTAGTTTGTGTAAAAAATAACCTCTGCCATTTTTTGTAATTATTCCTCAACAGTTTAGCTTAGAATAAAACCAGTTAGAATTACTCATTAATTCTGGATACTCATTAAAAATAGCCTTACTATGAAGAAACAATTACTAATAGTATTCCTTAATTTTCTTTTATCTTTTTCTGTGATCGGACAATTCCAGACCAATGGAGTGGCCACAAACCTTGGAGGTGGTGTGTATCAATTAACACCTGCTACAAATGCAGTATTCGGTGCGATTTGGTATAAACTACAACATAATCTTAATAACCCTTTCAATGTACAGGGACAGATGAATTTTGGCTCTGATCCTGCAGGAGCAGATGGGATAGCTTTTGTGATGCAAAACTCTTGTCTCGCAGCAGGTGGTCTGGGTGGTGGACTTGGGTACTCCGGTATTCCGGGTCAGTCGATCGGGATTGAATTTGATACGTACCAGAATATTTTGGGTACAGGTTCGGAACTAAACAACGATCCGGTCTTTGATCATATTGTGGTAGAAAAAGGAGGATACGTGGTGCACGATGGAACTGCAAATGAGATCACTGCTCCGATTCAAATAGATCCTGTACTCTCCAATGTAAAGACGGGTGCTTGGTATAATTTTCAGATCACTTACAATCCTACAACAAAAGCATTGAAAGTTTTTTTTAACGGTTCGTTAAGAGTAAACATTACATATGACATTAAAGCCAATGTCTTTGGAGGAAATCAATGGGTGTACTGGGGTTTTACTTCTTCTACCGGCGGACATTTTAATGTGCAGCAAATTTCTATTAATGGTACGTTGAGTACACATATTTTAAACGATACAACAATTTGTTCGGGTTCAATTCCTATCGTGATGGACCCATTTACAAATTTGAGAGGGACGAATCTTGCGCTTGCAAATCCGGTGATGGCGTCTTCTGATCCTGTAGGTGCTACTTATGCAGTTGATGGAAATATGGGAAGCCGCTGGGCACCCAACATGACGGATACCGAATGGATGTACGTAGATTTACAATCTCCTACAAATATAGATAGTGTTACGATAGATTGGGAAGCGGCATTTGCTACCAATTACATGATTCAGACTTCCAATGATGCCATTACATGGACTACGCCTGCGGGAGCCACGGTTATTGGTGGAGATGGAGTGCACGACAAAGTTGTTTTCAGTGCATCGAATGTTCGGTATATAAAAATGCAGTCTACGCTAAGAGGACTTCCTCCTTATGGCCCTTCTATATGGGAGTTCAGAATATACGGACAACCTAATTATTTATGGTCTACCAACAACGGAACGAATGCTACGATTAGTCCAAATATTTACAGTTCTACCGTTACGCTTACACCAACAGTTACTACTACTTACACGGTCATGATTCCAGACGTCTGTCTGGGTTTCACTTCGTATAGTATGACGGTTACAAAAAATTGTGCAGCTCCTGTAGAACTTATTGATTTTTCCGCAACACCAATTAGCCAGGGGGCACAGATAGAGTGGTCCACCGCTTCGGAACATAACAGTGGTTATTTTGAAATTTTAAGGTCAATAGATGGAATTAATTTTCAAATTGTAGGGTATACCTCTGCTTCGGGAAATAGTGCCACTGTTGTGAACTATGAATATACCGACAAGGAAA
>JANYCO010000320.1 GCA_025360235.1 Cytophagales bacterium | reverse complement strand
ATTCCTTTACAAATTTAAGAGACGGAAAATATACAATCGAGGCAGTTCAACAATCTACTCCTACTTGTAAAGCAGTTCAAGATATATTTATCGTACCTACTACTGTCATAAAAGAATCAGTACTCGCTTCTTATAATGTAGGGTCTTGTCAATTGAATGCAACCATTGTAAATCAACAACCAAATACTTGTGCTATTCAGGTAAGTTATGGAGCATTGAATGTTGCCTCATGGGACAGATCGTTTTTTATGGATCTGAAATCGAATAATGTTACCGCGTTGACTTTATTTGAAAGTTACCCAAGTGCGGGAACACGCGATGATCCCTGGGATTGGTTTCCTTTCAGTTGGCCTGCTGGTGGGGCAGGGAATGCTCCCAATGTAAAAACGATGACTGTAAGCGATGGAGATATATTAACTGTAAATGGAGTAGTGCTTGTTCCACAAGGCATTGCTGCTCCTGGCTTTATTGACGGTGGTGTCAGACTTGATGGAGCCACTTTTACTAATACATCTACCCTTGCATCTGCTGCTTTTGCCACCTATAGGTATCAAGCTCCTGCACCAGTAGCGGGTGCGCGTCAGATGGGAGCAAGTTATATGGTTACTTGTCCTGTAGTAAGTCCTCCTACCTATACATTTTCCTGGACTCCTGTCTCAGGGCTTTCTAATGCTGCTATTAGCAACCCCATCGTTTCGATAGCATCTACTACATTATACACCGTAACGGCCACACTCCCTGCAAATGCAAGTTGTAAACTTACCTCTTCCGTATCGGTCCCTGGTCCAACACCTTGTGCCACCTTGCCCATCACGATGCTTGACTTTTCTGCAAAATTGGTAAATCAAACAGTGAAACTTAACTGGACAACACTAAACGAGATTAATTGTAAATTTTATAACATCTTAAGATCAGACGATGGAGTTCATTATGAATCTATCGGTACAGTTAGTTGTCACAATACTTCTTCGTTGAATGAGTACGCTTATACAGATTACGCTCCTTACACAGGAACTTCTTACTACAAACTTGAAGAAATAGACCTTGACGGGAAAGAATTTTATTCGGAAACCAAACAAATTGTTTGGGGCAAATGGAATGTATCGGTGATGCCTAATCCATTTACAAACCAGACAGAATTAGTTATTTCCGGAATGCAAGATCAAAAAGTAAACATCCATGTCATTGATATGAATGGGAAAGATTTATATAATATAAATAATATTTCTGCTGATAAGAAAATTGCATTTGGAGAAAATCTGGCTGTTGGAGTATATATTCTTCAGATTATTAATAATGAAGAAGTATTGAACTATAAAATTGTGAAGGAGTAAAGATATTCTTTTTGCAATAAAACAAACGAGTCGCACGCTTGCGCTAGCGGGCTATGTTCAGACTAAGTATTTCAAGCGTTATACCTTGGAATTGGACAGGAATAATTTGGTCTATATTTATTTAAGACTAACTAATTATCAATTCATTAATAAATTATTAAAACGACCTATTCGTGATTATTTTAATGCTTTAAAAGCCTAATAATTTCCTAAAATTTCTCCTTTTTATTGTATTTACAATCTTCTTTTACTACCCTTTGTTCGTATAAAGTATAAACGCCATCAATCCATTGAATATGAAGAATACATTACAAACAACAAGTTTTATGAAGTTGGTTTCCTTGTTGGTTATTTTACTCATAAGCAATAATCTCTTTGCACAGTCTCCTTATTCAATTTCACCTAAATGGTATTTTGGTCGTCAGGCAGGGCTTGATTTTTCAGGTGGAGCTCCGGTTGTGATGGGCGGAGGTCAGACAAATGGAACAGGTCAGGAAGCTTCTTCTACCATGTGTGATCCCAATGGGAATGTAATTTTCTATACCGATAGCTATCGTTTGTATGATGGGAATAATACGTTTAAGCAATTTATAAACGGAGGTACATCCTCTACCAATTCAAGTGTTTGTTTTCCAGACCCAGCCAACCCAACAACTGATTTTTATTTAGTAACGGCCAATCAAGACCCTTCAGGAGGCGGTGATTTTGCAACTTTGGGAATCTATTATTATAAAATTCATAAAACAGGTCCTGGAGCGATCTCTGTTACTGCAGGTCCAACGTTACTTGCCTCAAATGTTCAGGTAACAGAACAATTATGTTCGGGTAGTGATGGCAGCGGAGGTTATTGGGTAGTGACGCATCAGATGGGAGGAAATCAGATTTGGTCCTGGAATTTTACTTCGCTAGGGGTTGGAGCTTTGCAAACAAGTTCTATTGGAGGAACAGAAACCAACCCAGGGTATAATGGGTCTATGAAAATAGATCGGTGTCAGGACAAAATAGCAATGATAAGTAAGACTGGGAAAGTAGAAATTTATAATTGGAGTCAGACTACAGGTATGGTAACGGCTTTGTTCAGGTCAACTTCAGTACCTCTTGCAGATTTTGGATACGGTTGTGAATTTTCTCCAAATGGAAATGTACTCTATTTTACAACGCTTGCTACAGGAAATCAATTGTACCAATATAATCTTATCGGTAATATTGTAACCTCATTTGGTACATCAAGTTCTAATAACATAGCTGAAATGGGAACCTTGCAATTAGGCCCCGACAATAAAATATACGTAACGAATGTTGGCAATTTTGGAACGCCGGCTTACATAGGAGTTATCTCTAATCCGGATGGTAACACAATAGGTACTTGTGGTTATAGTGGCACAGGTTTCACGCTAAATAGTGGTCCCGGTTTTTATCCCAACATCTACCGCGGCATCGCCAACGAAGCCTGGATCAATCCTGCACAAACTATAGACACCACTGGAAATTGCAAAACCATTGGGTTCTCTTTTACTTTTAAAACTTATTTTGGTACTAATGTAAGCATTGTTCCAAACTCAGAACAATGGGATTTCGGCGATGGTGGCGGTTTTCAGGCGGGCCTTGGCGCTACACCTTCACACATATATGCTGCCGGAGGTTCTTACACCATCCAAATGAAAGTGACCGATGTTACTTGCGGAAAAGTATGGACTACATCAAGAACGATAACGGTAAACAATTGCGCTTCGGGTTGCCCTACAGATGCCGTGGCCCCTACGTCTGCATCTTCAGACAGGAATAATTACTGCACCACCTCAGGTGGGAACATAGTATTGACAGCTGTTGGAGGTTCAGGTTCACAGCTGGAATGGCACAGCGGAAGTTGTGCAGGCACTCTTGAAGGCGTTGGCAACGGTCTTTCGATTGCAGCCCCTACAGCAACGACTACATATTTTGTAAGATGGCTTTCAGCCGCTTGTGCAAACTCGTCTTGTGTTTCAGTAACAGTGACAGTAAAAAACCTTCCCACCGATCCCACCTCAGGAACTCCAAGCCGGAATAATTTCTGTGCTAACGATGCAGGCAATATTAATTTAACAGCATTAGGAGGCACA
>JANYCO010000033.1 GCA_025360235.1 Cytophagales bacterium | reverse complement strand
CCTTTTACTACTTCTTCCTTGGTATTGGTTTCTTCCTTTTGTTTATTATTGCAAGCTGATATTGCCAAAAGCAAACAAAATAAGCCGCAAAAATTTATATGTTTTATATACATAAGTTTTTTAATTGACTCAAATTAAATCATTCGCTGCCGTCATTTATACAATTTAGCAATGTAAAGGGCAATGCCAAGAATTCAAAATATTATAAGGTAGCCTACTTCGTCGGAAGTTCAAGACAAGTGCTCAGGGTGAGTGGTTGTATTAACACTTCTGTCTATGAAAGAGGGGATCACCTGATCGTACGTTACGATCCCTTGCACCCCTCAGATGCTGAAGCACTGCTGTATAGACCTTATTTCAAACCTGGAGAATTAAAAGATACAACAGAAGGGATATTAATCAGAAATGGTATTGACCTCTATGATTTGCATTACAAACTATATGATTCGGAAGATAGCCTTGACATAATCATTCAACATAAACAAAGGTATATTGCACATGGAATGTACGATACGCTTCCTATTAAAACCCACGGCGTCTATAAAATAATTTATAATAAAAAAGATAAAGAACACAAGCACGCTGAAATTCTTTTTAAAAAAGTAATAGACACTTCTCATCTGAAATACAACAAGCATCTGTATGCAGGACTAGATAGATTACTAAGCAATCCTGCAGATACCAAAGTTGATATGAGTGCCTGCATTACACTTGACTCAGATAAAGCTTTTTATTTTTTCCAACGGGGAAAAGCCCATCAGAATTTACGTGAATATAAAGACGCTACCAATGATTTTACAACTTACATTCTAAAAAAACCAGATGATATAAGAGGCTACTTAAGTCGTGCTGAATCTTACCTTCAGCTTAGGAAATACGAAGAAGCTCTAAAAGATATTGAAAACGTTTTATCAATGGATAACAAGAGCAGCGAAGCCTATTATTTAAAAGGTGTACTATATTTTGACCAAAAGGAATATCAGAAAGCAATCGATTTGTATACCGAAGCGATCAATCATTGTACAGGGAAACAAAAGGAAGTGTATTACTTCGATCGGGCAGTAGCAAGAGAAAAATTATCGGGTAAAAATAATTCCAAAGCCAAACTGGATTATAGAAAGGCTGAAGCAGAGGCAGCAAAATATAATGAGGATATTCTTCAAGGACATCACCATACTCACGATGGAACCCTGCATCATCAAGGCCATAGTATTTATGGAACATTTACTTCTGACAACCTGTTTACTTCTTACTCCTGTCTCAATCCAAACATGCAGGTAGGGATAGCCATCCCATACTCAATTATTGGCGATCCGAAAATACTTCATTATAAAACTACATTTTCACTCAACCCTCATAAAAGTAAACACTCTTCTTTTGTTCTGGGTACTTTAAGTCTTGAGGTAGGAAAATTCAAACGGTTGTATGGACGTGTGGAAACAGGCGCTATAACGAACACTGGCAAGGGAGATCCTGCCGGTTTAAGAATAGCTATGGGTTACAACATAAAATTAAGCAGTAACGATTTTTTGGTGATCCGTCCTGAACTGGGTTGTACTTATATAAACCGAAGGATTTTATCTGAAGACAATATTATCCTTAACAGTTCTGCTCCTCCTGTTTTATTGGATGGAACAAAATTTTCTTTTCACAAAAGTGATAACACAGATAAAGAAGATTATATTGATTTTACCCTTCGTGAAAATATTTTAAATTTTTCACCCGCAGTGGGTGTGTGGCTGTGGCCTTACAGTTCTAAGTTTGTATTTAGAATGAGCGCCGGTTATAATTGGTGTTTTTCACAAAAATATAGCCTCTACTTTGAAAGTGACAAAAACATAAGCGAGCACAAATTGATAGTTACGCAACAAATACACAAAACACCAACGGTGCTACCTCAAATTTTTTTAAGTATAATGGCTTTTTTTATGGAATTACAATTGGGGTAAGACTTTAATTATTACTAGAGCAAAGAAATTAATTTTCTTCCAACACAACTAAGACTTTATCTCCAATTCTAATCTCCAATGCCTCTTCCATTGTTAAAATTACGTTAACGATTCTATTTCCTACAACTACTCTTGCAATAAATATATTTTCTTCTCTGATGATCTCCTCTACCCTACCAATAGATTGAAGCTTTCCATTAATCTTCTTTTTATCAAAAATTTCTGAAGGTGTACCCTGTTTTACTATTTTTCCAAAATCCAGTTCTACAATAAAATCAGACAACCTAGTAATCTCATAAAAATCATGACTTACCAAGAGTGTGGTTAATCCAAAATGTTTATGAATTCGAACAATTTCTTTTTGAAGATGTACTCTCATTTCATTGTCGAGTGCCGAAAAAGGTTCATCCAGCAAAAGTAATTTTGGCTCTCTCACCAATGCCCTGGCCAGTGCTACTCTTTGCTGCTGTCCGCCGGATAATGTGCCAGGAAAACGGGAGGCCAATTCAAAAAGTCCCGTAATGTCAAGAATTTCTTTTACTCGATCCTTATTTTGTTTAGTGGGTTTTACAAATTCAAGATTTTCTTTTACAGTTATGTTTGGAAACAATGCGTAATCCTGAAATACAAAACCAATATTTCTCTTTTGAGGAGAAACTGCTATTCGTTTTTTGGGGTCGTACCAAATTTCTTTTTCAGCTTTAATAATTCCATCCTCTGGCTCTATAAGACCTGCGAGCATTTTTAAAAAAGTAGTTTTTCCTGCACCAGATTTTCCATAAACAGAAATAAACTTCCCCTTTTCGATC
>JANYCO010000277.1 GCA_025360235.1 Cytophagales bacterium | reverse complement strand
TCCAATAAGATCACCGCTCAGGCAAGGAGTAGACTTTGTGCTATTGTTAGAAGAAACACCAACAATATTATTGGCAGTCAACATTCTTCCTGCTCCATATTTATCGATTGATGTACCGTTTAATAGTTCTCTCAGTAAATCACCATCCCACCATGCTAAGAAATTGCATGAAGAAGGAGCGGCAAGCCCTGTAAGATTTCCTTTTACATCAAATACTCCAGGAATCCCACCACCGGCTACCCATGATTCAGTGCCTCGGGTGGTTGCCGAAATATCGGCACTTACTCCACGTCCCGGACCTTCTGTTTGTGAGCCATCCAGCAAAGTTGGTTTTGTCCAAAGAACTTTTTTGCTTTTTACATTATACATATAAGCTCCTTCCACATCCAATCTTTCCTGAATATTAAATACTTCCAAACCTGGCAGATCCGGGTCCATATCCGATACGTGCAAGGCATCACCGTGTCCAAAAGTAGTGTTGTAATAGCCTGTTCCGTTATCATCGATAATCGCAGAGCCTACTATGATTTCTTGTTTGCCATCATCGTCCACATCAGCAATACTTATACTATGGTCTCCTTGTCCGAAGTAGGAAGAATTTCCGGAATTATTGCTATCAAAAGTCCAACGGTTAGTAAGTACTCCATTGCGCCAATCCCAGGCTGCTACTACTGCACGTGTATAATAACCACGACAGAAAATACCTGTTGGTCTCTGACCATCCACATACGCTACTCCAGCTCTGAAACGGTCTACTCTATTTCCATAAGTATCACCCCAACTGGCTACTGTACCGCGGGCAGGTATATAATTGGAAGTAGCCATCACCGCTCCCGTTTGTCCATTGAAAACTGAAATATATTCAGGACCTGTCAGTACATAACCGGCTGTACTTCTATAATCAGCTGTAGCATTTCCTATTACTTTTCCGGTTGCATCTTTTGTTCCGTCTCCTGTTTTACACATCATCTCAGCTTTGCCGTCTCCATCAAAGTCGTAAACCATAAAGTCCATGTAGTGTGCGCCTGAACGCATATTCACCCCATAGTCTATTCTCCACATTCTTGTCCCATCCATTTTATAAGCATCCACGTAGGTATTGCCAGTATAACCGGATTGAGAGTTGTCTTTACTATTGGAGGGATCCCATTTAAGGATAATTTCATATTTACCATCACCATCTAAGTCCGCTACACTTGCGTCGTTGGCATTATAAGTATAGGCCTCTCCTGCTGGAGTAGTTCCTCCCGGAGGTGCTTGTATCGGAACTTTTAAATACTGTTGCGCCCATGGAGTAACTCCTGCAGACGCAGCTTGTTCTACTCCATTTACAATTGCACGAACGGTATAACTTGCATTCGCAGCCGCACCATTGTCTGTAAAATTACAAATGGCTAATGGACTAGCATTTACTTTGGTTCCATTACGGTAAAGATTGAATGTAATATTGTCTTCTGTGCCCAGCCAGCGCCAGCTTATAAAATTGTTACTGCCTGTTCGAACGGCTACAACACCGCGGTCAAGTTTCTCCATCTGGTATTGCGCCCAGGAATGCGTTACTACAACAGTTAGGGCAACTGTCAGCAGCATCTTAAGTAAGTAATTTGATTTCATACTGAGTTTTTAGTTTAGGTTTAGTTATAATTGTTTACATTAATTGTTTTGACAACCCTATTTGGAATAGTTTGGTAAGTCATGGGGTAACTATTTTATTAGGTTTTGAATTTGTTTTCGTATTTAAATAATTCACAAAATTCATCAGTACACTTTTTACCACTATATGCATTTTAAAGAAAAATACATAGTAGGAGTAATTAAAAATCAGCTACTTAATAAATCTTGTGATCATTATACATCTCTTCTACAAAGAGAGTGATAGAAGGTGAACAGTTTTATAGAAATTAATATGAACGAATAAGAAGAAGTCAGCAGACAGAAGTTCTTCTGTCTGCTGACTTACAATTTTTACAATATTTTCTGAATAGTTTTAGTTTCTGTTCTTCCGCTTGTGTATTGGATTCGTAGGGTATAAAAACCACTACTCAGTGTTTCTCCAAAACTCACGGTCTGTCCTGAAGCTATGGCATTTCCTTTCATTACTACCGAACCTAAATTACTGATGACACTGTACG
>JANYCO010000254.1 GCA_025360235.1 Cytophagales bacterium | reverse complement strand
TTTCCTTTTTGTTTTTATAAACGGCTTGATAGACCTCCGCCGTGATGCCATTAAGATAAACCGTCGTTTTGCTGTCAGGATAGTTTGTTTGGGCAAATGCCAGATCATCGGTCATCTCGATATAAAAATCCGCAAGCTTATCTGGATTAATAGGATAGCTTTTGGAAAGCATTTCCTCAATCTCTCTCCATTTCTTTTCGTTTTTTCTTAAAAATATAACCTCCCTCATTGTTTATTAAGCAAATGAATTTAATTTAAAGGTAAATAATCATTTCAATATAGAAATTTTAATTGAAAAAATACTTATTTTTGAAAACAGCATAAAAATAATGGCAAGAATAAATTTAGAAACTACCCAGAATGTATTACTGGAATTTGAACTTGCCGGGGCAGGTGATCGGATTCTTTCCGGGATCCTCGATTTGTTATTTGAAATGGCCTATGCTTTTGTTTGTTACCTCATCTTTTTTGCGATTTTACATTTAGAGGATGTATTTACGGCAGAAGGTTCTCTCCCTCTTTTTCTTATCTTATTATATATACCAATCGGGATGTATGATATTTTATTCGAGATTTTCATGAATGGCCAGTCGCCGGGAAAAAAAATCCTGAAGATTAAAGTTATTAAGCTGGATGGTTCACAGCCCGGTATTGGAGATTATATCTTAAGGTGGATGTTCAGGATTATTGATTCGATGCCGTTCACGTATGTTTTTGCTATTGTCTGCATTTCTATTTCAAAGAAAGAGCAACGAATAGGAGATCTTGTAGCAGGTACTACTGTAGTGAAAATTAAAAAGAGAGCCACACTTCAAGATACCATACTTCAGGTAGTGGAACACAATTACAAACCTGCATTTAAAGATGTGCTGCGCTTTAGCGACAAAGACATCAATACCATAAAAGAGGCGCTTGAAATTTATAAAAGAAATAATAACCCAAAACATATCGATAAGTTAGCAACAAAGGTGAAAGAGATTTTGGGGGAAGAATCCAATAAAATGTCTTCTGCAAGAATTCTGGAAACACTTATTAAAGATTTTAATTTTTATAATTACGAAAGTTAATGTCAGAAGAAGAGAAGAATCCAATAAAAAGTTATACCATTTCCCAACTGGCATTGCGAAACGGTAAAGACAAAGAAGAAATCTGGTGCGCCTATGATGGGTTTATTTACGATGTATCCAAATCAAAGCTGTGGAGAGATGGAAAACATTATGAACATTGGGCAGGGCAAGATCTCACCGCTGAATTAAAAGATGCTCCTCACACAAAAAATGTCTTTGATAAATTCAAAATAGTTGGTAGATTGGAATAGTAAAAGTCTTCTGGCAGTGTAGAAGCTTTTGTCTCAATTCAGCTTATCGGAAAATAAATTCTTACACAATAGTATTACTCTTAACAATGAGACCAAAGAAAAAAATATTTCGTTTTGGAGTGGATCTGGGGGGTACGAAAATAGAAGCGATTATTCTCGATAACGAGAATCTTGAAGTGTATAGGAAAAGAATTCCTACCGAACAGGAACAAGGCTATGAACATATTTTAACGAATATTCATAACCTTTATTTAGAGATGGTGGAAAGGGTAAATAATGAAAACCACACCTTTGGTATCGGTACTCCCGGTGCCGTTTCAAAAAAAACGGGGCTCATAAAAAATGCAAATATTTCCTGCATGAACGGAATGCCCTTCGTAACAGATCTTGAAAAGAAAATTGGGCGAAAGATAGCAAGGCAAAATGATTCCAATTGTTTTGCAATGGCAGAAGCAAATTTTGGTGCAGGCAAAGGAAAGAAGATTGTTTTTGGAGTAATCATGGGCACAGGTGTGGGTGGAGGATTGGTACTGGATGGAAAATTACTTTCAGGACTTCAGTCCATCGCAGGTGAATGGGGACATACAATTATCAACTCTATTGGCGATCGATGTGATGTTTGTGGGAAAATCGGATGTATCGAAACCTTTCTTTCAGGCCATGGAATTGAGAAAAAATATTTTGAGATGCATGGGGAGAAAATTGACATGAAAGAAATTGTACATCGCTACCGTTTGGGTGATGATGCCTGCAAACTTATCATGTCCGATTATTTTTCCTATTTCGGAAAAGCATTTTCAAATCTGATTGCCATTCTAGATCCTGATATAATTGTTATTGGTGGGGGACTTTCAAATATAGAAGAGCTCTATGTAGTTGGAGTAAATAGAATTCGTGATTACATTTTTAACGACGAACTACGCACTCCCATTGTAAGAAATAAATTAGGGGATTCTGCCGGAGTGTTAGGGGCTGCGTTGATAGGGGTGTAGTTGAAAAATATCCTCATTGCGAGGAATCCAAGCGTAAGCGCAGATGACGAAGCAGTCCGTCAGTAACGAAGATTACAGGGCCATTAACGAAAATAGGTTTACTATTAATTTCTACGTTTTAATTTCCACCCAACTCAAGCCACAAGCCCCAACGGATTGCTTCACCAAAGTCGCTTCGCTCCTATGGTTCGCAATGACGTAATTACTTATTCATCGCATTAAACTTCCCAGCATATTCTTTGATCACTAAATGAGTAGTAGAATCAGTATTGTTTACCGAGTACCATCCCTGAGGCTCATGCGGAGGGTCGCCTGTGAGGTCGTCTCCTTTTTTCCACCAGCTGGCCAACGACTTTGGTCTGCCTTCGCCACCCCAGGCCCAAAAATTTACTCCACAAGCCTGACCACTTTGCGCCAGTTTGTATACTTCGTCAAAAGCCAGTTTGTAATATTCGTCGCGGTGTTTTGTAGAAGCAGTAGGAACAAAACTTCCGCTGTCACGCATGATACCGAACTCTTCTAATACATAGGGCTTACCTAATTTTTTGGAAACCTCCGCATGGTATTTTAAATAGTCTAACATTTTTTGTTTAGCTGTCGGATAAGTGCTGTCGTGTTTTGCAGGATCATACCAGTTCCAGTTCTGAATCCAGATATGCGCAGTAGTGTAATCAATATTTTTTCCGTCATGATTTTGTTCGAAGTCAACCCCACTGTATTCAGGAGAACCAGTGATCCCTTCTGAACCTGTTGTTATGAGTTGATTAGGAGCCATGCTTTTAATATAACCGGCAGTACTATCGATCCAAACGTTGAACACTTTTGTATTGTCAATACCACGAGGTTCGTTACAAAGTTCCCAGGCCATAATGGTGGGGTCTTCAGAATACAATTTGCCAGTAATCGTATTTTTTCTTGTGATTACTTTTTTGATTGCTTCGTTGTATTGCGCAACTGCTTTTGGTGTAGAATAAAACTGAGCAATAAATTTTTGATAACCATCCCAGCTTCCATTTGGATGTGGAGGAGGATAAGGAATTGAATCAGCACCATTCCATTTTAGATATTGTCCCATTCCTCCCGACCAAGGCCAGAAATTATTTAATACAACTACTGCTGTCATATTTCTTTTGCTCATTTCGTCTAAAAAGAAATCTAAACCTATTAGTAATTCTTCTTTCAATACTCCAGGAGTATCAACAACGGCAGGTAATATTCTATATGGACTACCGTCAGGACCTTCTGTAAGTGCCATAATACGAAGGTTGGTAATTCCTAGACTTTGCATCTGATCGAGTTCTCTTTTCAAACGTTCGCGATTTCCTCCTTCACCCAAAGAACCGAGATTCATTCCACACCAATAATTTGCGCCAAGATAATAGTAAGGTTTCCCGCCTTTTGTGAAAATTCCTTTTTCCACTTTTACAAAATTTTCAGCTTCCTCTTTTGGTTTTTCTTGACAAGAAAAAATCAGAAGCATTGATGCAAGGGACAAAAGAAGAATGTTTACTTTCATAATTATTTAAAATTTTAATTATCGAATGGGCAAATTATTTTCCCAACTTATTATATTCCTCAATGGACATTAGAGTAAAATCATCAATCAATAATGTACCCGTGAATGCTGGGTTTTCCGGAGGGTTCACATGAAATTTGATTGACTTAATTTGGGTAGAATCTACGATCTGGTTGTTGGGCCAGGATTGTTTAAAGTTGTTGGAATAATTGTAATATAAGTCTACATAATTTTCAGTGGCTGCGAAATCTAAAATCAATGGATTGGCATTGGTAGAATAATCTTTGGCGTCATTGATGTCGATACGAAGTTTGCCGGGCTTGTCGGCTTTCATTCTTACTTTTAAAACAGGTGTTTTCCCAAAATCAATTGCTTTATCAAAACGATTTCCAACACCTTCCCAGCCTGGTCCTGCACCGTCAAGCACAACTTTCATTACATCTTTTGAATCTACTTCTTCACCTGTTACCACAATACTGTTGGCAGACCACCAACCTGATGTCCCATCACTGAAATCATACAAGGCATAATTATTTGGATTAGCATCTTTTTTCTTTCCATCAAAGGCAACGATCTCATCAATCAATAATTTACCGGTATAGTTTGGCCCGCCACCATTGAAGTTGATACGAATTTCTACAATGCTTTTTGGATTTACGTCCTTTCTTGTAGGCCAGTTCTGAACCCAGTTTCCGGCATAGGTAAATTTATAAACTTTTGATTCTGGTCTGGAACGGATGTAACGCTCTTGTGGAACATAGTTGGTCATAAATCCATCTTCGTCGATCAGGTCGATTCTTATTTTCAGGGAGTCTTTACTGCCAATTGCAACATGCGCTTTTACTAGCAAGATGGGAGCATCCGTAAAATTGAGAGGTTGAAATTTTATAGATAATTGTTCCCAGTCCGTCCCTACGTTTTTTAAATTAACAGAGAGTGTGCCAGCGTCTTTGCCAACAGAAAGATTTCCATGAGAAGCCACCCATTTGGAGATGTCTGTTTTTTCATTGTAAAATACTCCATTCTTAAAATTTAAAACAGGTAAGGTAGGAGCATTCATGGTAGCACTGTCTTGATGCGCCAAAGGAAGATCCTCTGTCAGCGTAACCGTTTGCATACCCATGCAGGAACAAAATGAAACGACAATAAATATATAAATAATTCTTTTCATATAAACTTAGGGAATCATTGGGCCATCGGTAGTAATACTAAAATGATCTATTTCGACATCCACAACCGTAGAGGATGAAAGCCCTGCTGCTGTATTGGCTCCAAAGAACAAACCAATATTGGCAATCTTATCTGGGCTATGAGAACGGTACGTATTTGCCGCCGTAGGACTATCTAATCCAAAACTAGCATACGGGATTCTGTGCAATTTCCAGCCATCATACATCAAAGAGATCGTGTAGGTGTATTTGTCTTCATCACCATTATAGGTTAGTACTCCATTTAAATTATCATCTTCGTATGCTTGCATCACCAGTTTATAATCTTTATTTGCAGCAGATCCACATCCTTTTATATAGATATTAAAATAGAAGTCTTTTAGTACAGTTGGTCCGAAATTGAAAACACCTGATGGAGCACTCAATCCGGCTTGCCCAATATAATAACTGGAATTCGCATCATGTCCTGCTAAATGAAGAGCGTAAGTTCCATTGGGAGTTGTTGGGTCAGCTATTTTATCACAGACATCTAATTCATTCGTTTCAAATGAGAAAAACCACCACAAACCAGTTGCATCTTGCCAGTTTTTAGCTACCTGGTCTACCGTTATATTTTCAAACGTTCCTAAAACATTTCCTCTGTTTTTTTCACTGCCTACAGTAAGCGAAGTATGAAGCGTGTCTTTCCATCCAAGAACGGCAAGCGACGCATTGACTGTTTCTGTTTTTCTGAATTGTTTGAGTGTATCTGTGGAACCATTCCATACTGCTGTATTCGCATCCAAGGCATTGGATACTCCTGAAAGAATTTTGATGGCCCCGGAAGTTTGTCCTGTCAAGGTAAGCGTCCATCTTACGGTAGCGTTAAAGGTGGATTTGAAGTATACTGTTTGCGAAACAAAATTCGGATTGGTATTACTTACCGAAAGAGCGGAAGCAGTAAAATCACTAGGTGCGATACCCAGGGCAGGTCCGTAAAATTCCTGTTTATATTTTTTGCAGGCGACAAGAATTAGGATTCCTGTACTGATCATGAAGAATGTTTTTATTATATTTTTCATAGTTTCTATATTTTAGAATCTCATTATGTAACTGAAATAATATTGATTGGCTTTATAATTACTTGTCGTATTTGTATTGTCGACATTGTTTAGTAAGAATACATTCGCCGCCAAGAAAATGTAGTTGGTGAAACGGTAACGAATCCCTCCGGAATAAACAGTTTGTGTTAGATTAGGAAGAATTTGCTTATAATTTTGAATTGTATTAAATACGTCTCTTATAAATATTTGTTCACTTCCCTTTCCGGAAAGAAACTTAACGCCCCCAATCACATCAAGCCCCTTAAAGGTTTCAACCGCAAGGCTGCCGTCTATAAGGATAGAGGTTAAGTCTACCCCCAAAGCTTTCGAACCGGAAGTCTTTTCATATCTGAGTGAACTACTTACCGCAATTAATCTGTTTACTTTTAATAAACGGTTTATATTTAGGGTGGCACCCGGATTTATTAAAATGAATTTTCTTTTGTCTTTTATCCCTGTACCCAATACTTCTGAAAGTAGTTGTGAATGAACGTTTATGTACAAAACAGAATCTTTATTTCCATATTTTAAATCAATGGTAACTCCTTTTCTGTTTGGAGTAGCAAAACCATAGGGAGTAGAGTTGTTGTAAACAGGATTGAAATACATCAGGGTAGTAGAAAGCGATCTGTTGTATAAATTCAGATCCGACATACGGTCGAAGATCATTTGTCCTCTTGGAGCGGCACCACCCAAACCAAGTGGCAATAAAACTCCGGTTTGATCATCCAGTACTCTTCTTGTCTGAGCCCCGGGGCTAGAGAAATCAGGTCCTACCAAACGGTAAGAAGCGGAAGCGGTGAAAGGAATATAACGGTGAGCAGCTCCTGCACCTACGTCAAAAAAACCATCTACTTTTTTTACATGCTGAAGACTCTGTACTAAATTCAGATCATAAAACGATCTTCCCACTTCTCCAAAAGCATTAAAATTAACGGATCTGGAAGAAACGGAAACTTTATAATCTCCAGTGACCACAGTGTTTTTGTAGAAGACTACGGTGTCTTGCACGGTTCCAGCTACATCAGAGATGCTGGCTAAGTTTCCTCCCACTTCTAAGTATTTACTTTGTTTTACTTTTAAAGAACCACCAAAGAATATTCTATCAGGAGTGTTTAGAAAATTGGAGGCAATGGTACGTGTAGCAAAAGTATTGATGTTTATGTTTTTTATAATTTTTAAAAACTTAATATCAGTAGCACTATGCACCCCTTGCAGACGCCATTTGTTACCGTAGTTGAAGTTTTCGTATTCTACAATACCTCTTCTTATTTTAAACGCCTCTCCTTCAAATTCAGAATAAGTAGGGTCATTGGAATTGAATAAAGTATATTTTGTTAAAGACAAATCCATATCGCCAACATTAAATAAAACTTTCTTAGCCAGGATCCCCTGGATCTGAATCTGTCTGAACTCCATGAGAGAACCACTGCCGTAGAAACTACCAAACTCATTGGAGAAACGTAAGATGGCTTGTGCCTTAAATTGTTCGCTCGGTCTCACATTAACGCCAAGGTCAAAAACAAAATTTCCATCCAGGGATTGTTTTACGGAAGAAGTATCGTTTTTTACCGCTTCACTTTTTTTGTCAAATCTACTTTTTCCTACCAGTGCACGGCCGTAACCCGTAAAATAAAACGGAGATTGTCCGTAGGAATAAATTCCAGTTACGAGTAACAAAAGAGTGGCGATTGATTTTTTATTAATCATTGTTAAGTCTTTATTTTTTAAAAGAAGATTTTTAATTCAACAGTTGTATCGTGTCCACGGAAGCGGTCCAGCGTGAAATTCTTGTCGTGGAAATTGTAC
>JANYCO010000235.1 GCA_025360235.1 Cytophagales bacterium | reverse complement strand
CGATCTTTTTAAATTCATAACTCATAACTAATAATTCAACATTTCTTTTACTCCCAATCTAACGCTCCTTTTTTTACAACATAAAAGAAACCTATAAGTACTGGAGCCATGAACAATAACATTTTGCCGAAACCAGCAAATCCCTGAGTGGCTATGAATGTTTTGAAATTTACGGCCCAAGGATAGAAGAAAATAACTTCGACATCAAACAATACAAAAAGTGTTGCGACAAGGAAGTATTTGATGGAGAACTGCACTCTGGCGTTCCCTACCGGATCCAGACCTGCTTCAAAAGTTTCTAATTTGTGTTTTGTTTTTACTTTAGGTCCTAAAAACCAGCTACTTACTATTGTAAGAAGCACGAAGCCAAAGGCTATCATAAACTGGATTCCTAAAGGAAGGTAATCTTTCATTTTAAATTATGGTTTGCGTATCGTTTTGGTCCTTAACTTATGTCTTGTAATCGTTACACTTAAAGGTGATCTTCTTAGTACAATTGAGTAACAATTGGACAAAATCATAAAGAATATATCGAAAACTATTTTAGTTGCCATACTTACAAGGTGTGTAAAATTAGATAAAATCCAACTAAAAAAAACTTTTTAAAAGGAAATTTATCCCCGTTTTACTGCGGTTTTAGTATAAAATTGATCAATTTTCAATTGTTATTTAGAATGAAATGAAATAAGGAGGTGTAAAAGTTAAGATTTTACTCTTTACTCTTTACTCGTTAAATCATTCGTTTACTATTTTTACAGGCAGAAACCTATTGTTTTTAAATTTACACATTATATTTTAATACTATCTGTTTTTTTGATAAATTTGATGTTCATCTGAAAATAAATTAATTAAACTTAAAAAGAAATACTCCGAATAACCAAAGCGGATTTCGGAAGCGAATATGGAAGCGGAAGTACACACAATGGGCGATACAATAACCGATGTTTTAGTAACAACCTTGCTAGTTTGTTTGAATGGGTTTTTCGTAGCCTCAGAATTTGCCCTTGTTAAGATTAGAGGGTCTCAACTTGAAATTATTGCAAGTTCTGGAAACAGAAGCGCCAGACTAGCTGTAGATATAGTTAAGAATCTAACCTCTTATTCATCCGCCTGTCAATTGGGTATTACTATATCAAGTCTTGCTTTAGGGTCCATAGGTGAGCCAATGATGGAAGAATTAGTTAAGATGGTCTTTCATCAATTTGGACTTCTTAATCACGCAGTTTATACTCATGATGATAATATAATAGAAACCATATCCTATATCTTATCTTTAGGAATACTAACTACTTTACATGTTGTTTTTGGGGAACAAGCCCCTAAAATGTTGTCTTTACAAAGTGCTGAAAAAGTAGTACTGGTTATTGCTTATCCAATGCGCTTTTTTTACGTAGTTTTTAGACCTGCAGTGTGGATGCTGAGTTCATTCTCTAACTTGGTATTGAAAGTATTAGGGCTATCCCAAAATTCTCATCATGATTCTCATACTGCCGAAGAGTTAGCATTATTGATCGACCATGGTAAAGCTTCTGGTGCTATTGAACATGGAGAACATGAAATTATCAAAAACGCCTTTGGTTTCGATCAGATTATGGTGCGTAAAATTATGATGCCAAGACCGAAGATTCATGGTATTGATATTGATACACCTGTGGAAGACCTGATGTCACATATTATTCAAGAAGGGTATTCCAGGATGCCTGTATACAAAGACAATATTGATAATATAGAAGGAGTAGTTTATACCAAAGATTTGCTGCGCCTTTTGAATAAAAAAGAAGAGGTAGAATTTAAGGATGCGATGCGTCCGGCTTATTTTGTTCCGGAAACAAAAAAGATTTCAGACTTATTGCGTGATCTTCAAAAGAAGAGAATGCACATGGCCATTGTTCTTGATGAGTATGGTGGGGTTTCGGGTATTGTAACGATTGAAGATATTATTGAAGAGATTGTTGGGGAGATTCAGGATGAGCATGATGACGAAGGTCCTATCGTTGAAAAAACAGCTGTAAAAGAATATGTTGTGAATGCGCTTTCTACAATAATAGATGTAAATGAATTTTTGCCAGTTCCATTGCCGGAAGCAGATGAATACGAAACAGTGGCTGGGTATGTAAGCGTTATTTTTGGAAAAATTCCTGAGCTTACAGATACCATCCGAACAAAAGATTATACTATTTCCATTCTCAAAAAATCCAAACAAAT
>JANYCO010000166.1 GCA_025360235.1 Cytophagales bacterium | reverse complement strand
CTTTGTTTTTTTCTTTTTTGATTTTTTTTCTTTTTCATCCTCCGTATCGTCTATTTGGGATACTTCTTCTGTAGCAGCATCCTGAGCGTACGAAACAACGGGAGTGCCTGACACAAAAAAGAAACAAGCAATACAAAATATTATTTTAATCTTATGAAGCATTGGCGATTTTATTTATGAAAATTAAATTTGGTTTGAAATTATTTTTTTTGACATTATTATAAGTAGAAGCTATCCCAATACAATATTTACTCATTGAACTTTGATGAAGGTTCAACTCTTTCATTACTTTGCCAAAATAAGAGGATACCGTTTTTTTCTGCTTTAACTCAGCAATTACCAAATTGCTTAAAGGATAAACTCGCCCCTCCTTTTTATAAGATAAATCAACATCAATGGTCAATCTTTCGTTAGTAATTTCATTCACTAAAGTTAATCTTGAATAGTTTACACAAATTTTTGCACCGAAGTCTTCTGGATTTAAATTTGTTTTCTCCTTTAGGAAGTCGCTTTCTTTTTTTTGTAGAACATCCTTAATTTCTTTTATTCTTATTCTATCTTTTATAGTTCTGCCTTTATTATTTTTAAATTTTATTTCAAAAAAAATCAAATCTGATTCAACGTACTTTCTAATTCTTAATTTATAACGATTTGTTTTTTCATTTTGATGTTTGGTATAAAGAGAAAAATCTGGTGTATCGAAATATAATGTTTCATATTTACTAATCCGATTTCCTTTAATTTCTAAAACCTTATAGGATTCGGATAGCTTTTGAAGTATCGAGGTTAAATGAACTGAGGAAAACACAAACTTAGTATCCATTCTATCCTGGAGTTTTACAGTATCCATTTGCTCTAATGTAATGGACTCGAAATTTTGTAATATATCAGAAATGTTGTTCACTAAAATTCGTAAGTATATTTCTTAATCTCAATAGTTTTCCCGTCTGCATCAGTAGTTCTTTTTTCAACTTTAAGACCTTTATTATTATAGGTATAAATACTTTTTTCCTTCAACAATCCTTTCCCATCAAAAGAGGTTTCTGTTATTTTTTCCCCAAAGCTACTATACGTGTATACGATCTTCTCCTTTAATACCGCATCCCCATCATATTCTAGCTCTTCAATTTTATTTGTACCACTGTACTTGGTTAATACTTTTTTTTTCAAAGATCCCCCTCCATTATATACAATATGTTCTATTACATCATTATTCTTATTGTATTTATAAGTATCTTTTTTCTTTAGCTCTCCCTCTTTATTATAATCAACTTCTTCTATCACATTTCCTGCCGCATCAAAACGCTGAGAAGAAATTTTTTTTGTTTTCCCTCCCTCCTCAGTAGATACTGAAGAAGACTTGATTCGATAACTAACAATATCTTTCTTATTCTGAGAAAAGCAGGGGTGAATATTTAAGACTCCTACACAAATTAAACTTACAATAAATTTTACCATAACGCTGTTAGAAAATTATTTATAAAGAATAAGATCAGTCAATTCTACCGTCTTATCTCCACTCAATGTTACTTCGATCTTTTTTGTAAGAACTGTTGAAGTCATTTGAGAACCAGCATAAGATGTAGAGGTATCAGAATAAGCGTAAATTGTATACTTACCTTTTCTCAAATATTTAAATTCATATGTACCATCATAATTGGTCTTTTGATTATCTCCATAAGTGGCATCGTCACCATAGATGATATACACTGATTCGTTTTGGGCATAGAAACTACCTTTTAAGGTAGAAAAAGTAGAATTGTAGTCCATAATAAAAATTTTCCCTTTTATAGAATATCTTCCACCTGTTCCTTCTTCCTTTTTGCAGGAAATAAAAGTGAACATTAATATAATTATGGAAACCGTAATGTTGTTTTTCATAAATGATATAAACAATTAAATTATTTATAAAATTAAGATAATGTTAACAATGTTACTAAATTATTATAGAATTAAATATGCTGAATTTACTACATAATAGTATTGGTCAAAAAAAAACCGGAAGCAGTAAACAGGCGTTTACTATATGCTTCCGGATCTCTCAACCAGCTATGGAAGTCTAAATATACAATTTTATTGTACATTTGTCAATTCTTCCAACATTTTTTTATATTAATAACTTCATTCCAACTATACACTAAGTGCTTATTGAATGATTACTTTCTTTGTAATAACTTCGTTTTCAGTCTGAACTTTAACAATATAGATAGCAGAAGAAAAACCCAAGGTCTGTATATTAAACTCGGTTTCTGAAATATTATTCCTTGTATAAACAGTTTTGCCATTTAAATCAACCAATGAAACTGTCAATAATTCTACTCCTGCAAAATTCAGAAGTTTTATAGGTGTCCCTTCATTTACTATCGTTGGAACAACTTCAATAACGACTTCCAGATCTATCGTAACTTTTAGAATACCTTTCATTGTTTCCTTCCCATTTATATCAACTTGTACAAGCATATAATAATAAGCTCCTGATTGCAACAAACCATTATCAATATAATTATAGGTGGATACCGTGGATGAATTTCCTACTGAAGGAATATTAACAATAGGAGTAAAATTATTTCCATCATTACTTCTTAACAACTGAAAATAGGAACTGTTTTGTTCATTTGTAGTTGCCCATTCCAGTAAGGCTTCATCTTTCCCATATCTTTTGCCGGTATAATTTAGCAAATCGACCGGTAGCACTGTAGGAGTGCAACTCATAGGTTCTGAAGTACGACCATCAACACCGGAAAATTGTGTTCTTGTTGCCGTAACGCTATTGATACCTGAAGGAGGGCAAACGCCACCACCTGGAAGCGCTGCTCCATTAACACAATATCCACCTGCAGGTATAGCTGTTGGATTACCTCCTGCCGGATAAGACCATTGCAGGGTTCCTCCTGCAATTCCATCTCCCAAATAGGTTTGCAACTGACAGCCACATCCATTATCATAAAATACTTCTACTACATCACCTGCAGTAATATTATTTAAAGGAATATTGGCCAGTGGAATACCTGCATTAGCCGCTATCTGTGGCGGTACGTTGGTAATTGGTCCCGGAGAAGACAGCGAACTATTCCCAACATTGAGACGAATAGCAAAATTAGGGGTTCTTTGTTCAGCAGGAGTTGAACCATTACAATAAATCGAATTTCTTCTTATATGAACCAAATCAGAATTTCCGGTTACCAATACCCCATATTGTCTGTTAACGAAAATAGTATTCGGTTGCCCGGCCGTAGTTCCACCGATCTTAACTCTAAGAGAATTCCCTCCAATTGTTATTCCTTGTCCATTGTTTTCCGTAGGAAAACGTGTGCCTGCTAATAAGGTAACGCCTGCAACCGTAAATCCATTTCCTCTTATCGTGTTACCATATATTATATTATCGTTATTTCCTCCACCTGGATCTGCTCTAAACCAAATACCTGTTTTATTATAGTTTATAATATTATTTTGAATTGTATTACCTGTAGAAGACGATTGAAAAACGATCCCCCCTCCTTCTTTATTTTCTCCTGCATCATCGTTGTTTTTAATGGTATTGCCAGTAATCGTATTATTAGTACCACCATTAAAAAATATACCGAAAATATTATTACAAATATTATTGTTTGAAAAGCTAGAGTTAGAAATACTCCATGCCCCTATCCCCATATTGCAGTTGTTTACATTGGTAATATTATCACTTCCAATTCCTATATTATTATTTGAAAAAGTAAAATTTGTATACGTCCCTGATATTAGTTGTATACCATGCTGTTTGTTTGGAAACAATGCTCCTCCTTTAAATCCATTGTCACCTATAATATTGTTATTGATGAGACCACTTGTAAACGCTCCGGTTCCTATAAACAAACCACAATCGTAATTGCCTAATCTTATTACTCCTGAAAGATCAACTCCTAAATAATTATTGTTAACTGTAATTACAGGTATCGTTTCTATTTGTATTCCATAATCTGCAGCTGCATTTCCATTATCGCAAATTACATTTCCTACAATTCTTCCTCTCCCAAAATTTTTGACATAAACACCTCTGTCTCCAAAACCATAATCTACATAAGGTCCGGATTTTAATCCGGAAGCTTGAGTGCCAATTTTATTATTAAGAATGGCAATACTATCATTGATACTTCCTATTCCGGGACCATCGCATTGAATACCGTCATTCACAGCAAAACCAAGTACGTTCCCATCTATGACCAATTTAGTAGTGCTATTCCCACTCTGAATCCCAAACTGACCTGCCGCATAACATATATTAGAAGTTCCGTTGGCTCCAACCCCTATATTATTTGTTTTGATTGTCCAAGAAGAGGAAGCTCCTGTACTAAATTGAATACCTGTGGTAGCACAAATACCCATGGTATTATTTTGTATTAACCCGTTTGCTGATGTTTCTATATGTATACTATGTGTAGCCCCTGCATTTGGCATCAAAGTATTACCTGCTAAATCTGTATTGATTTTATTGCCTACAATTTGTGTATTATCACAACCTGCTTGATTATATATCGCCTGAGCAGCATTAATACAAATCAAGTTCCCTTCTCCTGCAACATTAGTTCCGATTATATTTCCCGTAGATCCATTTTGCAATCGAATACAGGCCTGGCCTCCTCCCGGACTTATAAAAGCGGAACCATCAAATTTCGTGTTGAAATAATTTCCTATAACAGTACAATTATCACCATTATCAAAAAAAACTCCTCCGTTGTTGTTTGCCAGAATAACATTTCTTGAGGCACAGGCAGACCCTCCCACAACAACACCCGAAGCTCCTGCCATTATACTTATTCCTTGTTGACCAACAGTTCCCGTTGCTGTTCCTGCTTGATTCAATCCAAACCAACAACCTTGAACTGTTCCTAAAGTTACAGTAGCAGTTGAAAACATAATCCCTGTTCCTCCTGTACTCAAAAGAAGACCCTTTACAGAACAATTATTTGCTCTAATATCAAAACCATTTGAAAAACCATAGTTAACTTCTATGATCGGCTTACAAGATCCTGCGGTAGCCCAAGGCACTGCCATTCCATTAATAGTAGCATCAATATTAACCTGATCTGTTATTAACAACCAGTTAGGATTTGCCACCGTAATAATTGAACCAGAAGGCAAATTGAAATCTATAATGTCTGCACCTGGAGTACTGTTTGCCATTGTTATACACCATGCCAAAGAACCAGAACTTGCCGTTGACTGAAAAGCAGCGCATACCAAGGTGTTTGTCCCATTTGGGGCACAACTAAAATCATTTAAAGCCAATTTATCAACAGTAAAAGTGGCACTAAATGAAGTATTTAACCCTAAAAAAAGAGGGGTTATTATTAGAAATTTAAGTAAGCTGTTATAATTTTTCATTGGTATTGATTATTTTATTATTGTTTTATTTATATTTAATATAATTATTATAAGTTAACTGAAATGCCTAATTATATTTCATCATATTATTTGATTATTAATTTATACCTAAAAAGATTCATTGGTAACCATAAAAATGGTAACAAATTACATTTTTACACAAACAAAAATATCACTTAATTACACTTATTCAGTTATTTATAAAAAATAAGTATCGCTTCACTACTAGTATATGTAGTATATGTTGCACCAAATTAAGAGATAAGCGACTATAATAACCTTGAATTACTAAACAACTACCATTATATCTACAAATGGCGGTTTTGATATATAAAAACAACCTGTTTTCCATAATTGATTGTATGGTATATAATTGCTAAAACCATAACCGATAAAAATAATTTTATTCACTTTCAGCAGGAATTCGCCAATTCTTATGAAACTTTTTTGCTTAATGGGCGTACTTAAGCTTTAAGATAATTAGTAAAATCAGATGAAAAGAGCAGTTGTATATTTAGTTTTTATACTTTTTGGTACAGTTTCCTATGGACAAAATAGCGGAATTGATATCAAATACGTTCATTCAGAGGGAGGTAAAGAATGGAAGAGGATGTATCGTCCTGATGGCAAACAAGTTCATGAGTCCCTTGAAGATGATATATTTATTTTTTACTCAAACGGTACATTCAAATACGATCACTCGGGTACTTTAAATAATGAACTTTCCAATGCAAAAACAAAGACTTGGGCCTATGATAACCAAACAAATATTTTAACCTGGGAATTTTATTTAAGTAATGGAAGTACAAAAAAATATGCTGCCGAACTTACTTATGTAGACGATAAACGAGTAGTAATGAATCTATCTGAAGATGGAAAAGAACCTCATATTGTTGTTTTTATAGCAAATTAAAATAATTCGATGTTAATACAAAATGAACTTTCAAAAACGGTAGACTTAAATATTCTACCTTTTTTACTTTATGCACTTTAGTATTATTTGTATAAAAAACATAGTATTTTATAAAATTATTTTTTTAAGACACTATAAAAATACAATATAAACACACTAAAAGCCTATAATATAACTTATTTTAAAAAAAATCGTATAACTAAATAGAACATTATAAGTACTGGTATGAGAGAAGAACTACTAAGAAAAGCTAGAACCGGTAAATTTACTTTATTATTTGTTTTCTGGTCGCTAATAGCTTTAGGGGAAGGCACGAAGGAAATAATGCCTACCGCAGCAGATATCTATTTTCTGGAGTTTAACAGAGCAGGTGGCCAAAGCATTCCTTTTGGAGTCTATACTCCAAACTCTTTTGTTTATCAACCCGGAACAACTCCTGCAGACTATAGGCTAAATATTAAGATATGTACTATAGGTGAAAAAATAAAATTCGCTTTTAAATCAAACAGCTCAAATACCTGGTACCGCATTCGCCGTCCTAGTGATGGAGCTATTGTATCTGGTGGTGGTGTGGCAACTAAAATACCTACAGCAGCAGGTCCTGGGTTTATTGCAAGTTACGCAGAGGCTGTAGCAGGTCCTATGTCAGTAGTAGGTGCGGGGGGATACAACGACCTAACTATTACTGCAGCAGAAGTAGGTGATTATTATATTGAGTTTAACCAAGGAGCCGGTGGAGCGGCGGCTCCTAATGATGCCAACTTAAACTATAAAACCAATAACTTCACCATGCAATATTTTGACATTACGGTGACAAGTGCCGCTAATGTGATCAAACTTGGTAGATTATGGTCAAAAGCATGGCAGTTTGTGGATGGTGGCAGCCCTTTCAAAGGAAGTTTCTTTATATATGCTGATGATGGGATTGTAACCAAATTAAATTCAAATGGTGTAGATCCTCATGCCTTCTCCATCTCCTGTAACGCTACAGGGGTATCCAATACAGGAAACCCTGCGGTAGACCAGAAGTCAGTATCAGGTCCATCTGTTTATCCTCAATACAAACTATTTCTTAACGACCCTGACAATGCATGTTATACAACGGGAGTCTTTGGTACTATTATAGGAATACCCACAATAACGGGCTGCGGAAAAAACCGATGTATTAATATAAATACGGATAAAGCAGGAAATATCTTAGTAACGCTTGATTTAAATGGGGTCCCCGGTTATCAGCCAGGCACGAGCGACAGGCAATTAAGTTTTACGGTACCAGCTGCCGGACCTAATTGCGTTCCATGGGATGGTTTGGATGGATTAGGTAGTAATATTCCTACTGGTACTGTTATCAATACTCAAGTTGATTTCCTAAATGGTATCACACACCTTCCTTTTTATGATGGCGAAGATAATGCCAACGGATTTATTGTTACGCTAGTGAGACCTGTAGGCCCTACCCCGAAAATTTTCTGGGACGATTCCCAAGTTATTCCTGCCCAATATGGTGCAGGAACCGCCCTTGATGGAATTACAAATCTTGCAGGATGTGCACTTGCTACAGGTTGTCACAGATGGAAGGGAAGAGGAAGTAATACCTGCCCTCCTTGTTCAGAGACTCTTAATTCCTGGTGGTACGCCAATATATTTTCTGTTCCAATTGTTTATACAAATACCAATGTATTCGTAGATGCAAATGGAAATACTCCAGGTACTGGTTTTGGTTTTAATAACTTCAATGCCTGTGGAATTCTTTCCCCTATTGCATTGAGTGGTATAGTATCAGGCCCAGCTGGTGTAACAGGACTTTGGACATCAAATGGAACAGGTGCTTTTTTACCCTCCACCACTGCTCTTGCTGCAACCTATACTCCTAGCGCACTTGATATAACAAACGGTTCAGTAAAAATAAAACTTCAATCTGTAGGAGGAATATGTCCAACAGTAATGGACTCCATGATCATTACATTAGTTCCTCCTCCAATCGTTTTTGCCGGAGTTCCTAAAAGTGCTTGTAAAAGCAATCCCACGGTATCCTTGTCAGATGCTACAAAAAATGCCGCCACTAATACTGTGAAATGGACAGGAGGTGCCGGAACATATACCCCTAATACTACTACACTTAATATTACTTACAAACCTACCGCCGCAGAATTGGCAGCCAATACTGTAACGCTTACTTTAACAGGTACTGGAAATGTAGCCTGCGCAAATAGTGTAAGCACTGTCGTCATCACCTATACCCCTATTCCTACTGCGAATGCTGGTGGAAATAAATCTGTATGTGCAAATAATAATGTTGCTACCTTAAATGGTGTAATTTCCGCAGGAGCAACGCCTTCATGGAAATCTGCCAGCGGTTGTGTAGCTTGTTTCTCTGCTCCCGGAGCTGCCGTTACACAATATACTCCTTCTGCTACTGACATAACAAATGGAAGTGTAGTGCTTACTCTTTCTGATACATTATCAGGCTGCCTAAGAGTATTGAGCAACATGACACTCACAATTACACCTGCACCAGCTCCGGTAGCTGGACCTAACCAATCTCTTTGTAAAAATAATAATATAGCTACACTCGCTGGTTCTACTGCTAATGCCACTGCTTCTACCTGGAGCTCTTCAAGCGGTTGCGGATCTCCGGCTTGTTTTACTCCCAATCTAACCTCGATGACGCCGACTTATAAACCATCGGCCACAGATCTTACAAATGGAACGGTAACATTAACACTTACTTCGTCAAAAGCTACTTGTGCGAATGTTTCCTCATCCATGACCATTACCTATACTGCAATACCAACAGCAACAGCAGTAGCAATTCCTTCAACGTTCTGTCTGGATAATCCTTCTGCTCAATTAAAAGGTACTATTACCGGACCTGCGGGGATTACAGGTGTATGGTCAGGATTCGGTACATTTTTACCAAATAATACGGATATGAATGCCGTATACGTGCCAACTGCAGCTGAAATAGCAGGAAAATTTGTAGGAATAACTTTAACCACTGCCAACAATGGTAATTGTACTGCAGTAAACACATTTCTTACAATTTTAGCTTCGCCTCTTCCTACTCCAAATGCAGGTCCAAATAAAAGTGTTTGTTTCAATAACCCAACGGTTACAGTTACAGGAACGCTTGGGGCTGGTCCTCTTTCAGGTACACCTCACTGGACAAGTTCAACTTCAGGCGCGGCAGGTTTTTCCGCTCCTACTTTACTAACAACAAACTATACTTTAAATGCTACCGACTTGGCTAACGGAAGTGTAGTACTAACTCTTGCTCTAAACAATATTGATGTCAATTGTCTAAATCCGATTACTTCTTCTATGACAGTGACAGTAACTCCTGCTCCTACTGTTAATGCAGGAGCTGACCAATCTAATTTATGTTTTAACCCAGCCTCTGTAAATCTAAATGGATTTTCCAGCACTGGTACAGGAACATGGTCTGGTGGAGCAGGTAGTTTTGCTCCAAATGCCAACACTTTAAATGCAACGTATACCCCTACTGCAGCAGAAAAAGCATCAGGTGTTACACTTACTTTAACTTCGACCAATAATCTAACGTGTAACTCCGTGAACGATCAGGTGGTATTTTCATTTAATCCTCCTATTACCGTAAATGCGGGAGCTGCTATTGGTGTTTGTGCTAATAATGCAGTTGCGACTTTAAACGGCACCTCTCCTATTACAGGAACTGGCCAATGGTCTGGAGGAGCAGGTACATTTAGTCCAAACAACACCACTCTAAACGCTACATATACTCCTACAGCAGCTGAAATAACTGCAGGAACAGTGACGCTTACACTCACAGCCACCGGAGTAGGAGCCTGTACAGCACCAACAAGTAATGTAGTAATAACAATTACCCCTGCTCCTGTTTTAGCAATAAATTTAGGTGCTGCAAATGCTAACGTTTGTGCAGATGCTCCAACAGCAAACTTATCCGTTACATTACCTCCTACTGTAGGAGTAATATGGAGTGGAGGGGCTGGAACATATACTCCAAACAATACTACAGCTGCAATTTCTTATACACCAACTGCCGCAG